>SLIW01000026.1 GCA_007135435.1 Natronomonas sp. | reverse complement strand
TCGAGGCCGGTCTCCTCGCGCGTCTCCCGGATCGCGGTCTCGTGGGGGAGCTCGTCGCGGTCGACGTGACCGCCGGGCGGCAACCACATCCCCAGCCGGTCGTGTTCGTGCAGCAGCGTCGCCCCGTCGTTGACGACGTAGCAGGTGGCCACGAAGTGGCGTGTGCACTCCATGCCGTGCCGGTCACGGCCGTGATACATCAGCCCTCTGAATACTCAGGAGACGACGATGACCAACTACCACGTGTTACGCGAGTTCGGCGACGGTGTAACGGAGGAGCTACTCGACGAGGCGGTCGACCGTTCCAACGAGGCGACCGAGTCGATGCGGGAGGACGGCCACGCCATCTCGTATATCGGCTCCGAGGTGTTCGTCGACGAGGAGGGCACGATCATGGCGACGATATGTAGCTACGACGCTGAGTCCGAGGAGGACGTCCGCGAGCAGAGCGAACGGGCCGAGCTCCCGGTGAGCGGCGTCTACCTCCGTGGGGAGTCCATCGACGCGGCTGCGCCGATGGCGGCCGTGGGCTAGGAGTCTGCGTGAGGGGCCTCGAAGGGACGTACGTATACCCGCGACGAGTGTGGTCCCGCGGGACCACGTTCTACGAGAACAGCCAACCAGCCAGCTCCTCGTTTTTGTCGGTTTCACACCGTCAGAATGGTATTAAATGGGGTGTCGTATCCGTGGAAACGTTGATGGTGGGTGCGTGTGATGCCCCGCAAATGGGGAGGCTACTCGACACACTCCGTGGATCGGCGAGTAGCGACGAGGACGACGCTTACTACGAATGCCGAGACTGTGGGAAGACCGTGGATGCGGGGACGACGGAGTGCCCGCTGTGCGAATCCTCCAGGATCGCGTTCTACGCCCTCTGACGGACGTCGTTGGGGATGTCGAACCTGTCGGGGCCGCTAACGTGTCAACAAGGCGGCCTCTACACGCCTACGAATCATGGACCGCACACAGCCCAACGGGTCATACAGCCACTCGCCGCTAGAAACGTATCCCGGCTAGGACCGAACCACCGATCGAACCGAACTCCCACTCGATCCGAACCTCCACGACAGCAATCGAGACGGAGACTCCCGATGATCAGACCTCGAGGCCTTCCTCGGCCTCGAGGAGCTCGTGATACCGGTTCCGGATGGTGACCTCGGAGATGTCGGCCACCTCGCTGACCTCCTTCTGGGTTACCTTCTCGTTGCAGAGCAGGGCGGCGGCGTATACCGCGGCCGCGGCGAGGCCCACCGGCGACTTCCCGGAGTGGACGCCCGCCTCCTTGGCGCTGTCGAGGAGCTGGCGGGCGCGCCGCTCGGCCTCGTCGCTCAGCTCGAGGTCGCTGGCGAACCGCGGCACGTAGCTCTTGGGGTCCGCCGGCCTGATCTCGAGGTTCAGCTCCCGGACCACGTACCGGTAGGTCCGGGCGATCTCGTCCTTGCCGACCCGCGAGACGCCGGCGACCTCGTCGAGGCTCCGTGGGGTCCCCGCCTGCCGGGCGGCGGCGTACAGCGCGGCGGTCGAGACGCCCTCGATGGAGCGCCCCGGCAGGAGGTCGTCGGCGAGCGCGCGGCGGTAGATGACGCTGGCGGTCTCGCGAACGTTCTCCGGGAGGCCCAGCGCCGAGGCCATCCGGTCGATCTCCCCGAGTGCCTGCTTGAGGTTTCGCTCCTTGGAGTCGCGGGTGCGGAACCGCTCGTTCCAGGTGCGGAGCCGCTGCATCTTCTGGCGCTGCCGGCTCGAGAGCTGCTTGCCGTAGGCGTCCTTGTCCTGCCAGCCGATGTTGGTCGACAGCCCCTCGTCGTGCATCATCTTCGTCGTCGGGGCGCCGACGCGGCTCTTCTGGTCCTTCTCGGCGGAGTCGAACGCCCGCCACTCCGGACCGCGGTCGATCTCGTCCTCCTCGACGACGAGGCCGCACTCCCCACAGACGGTCTCCCCGCGCTCGGTGTCGGACTCGAGCTTGCCCCCACACTCCGGACAGACGAACTCGTCCGCCCGTTCGCGCTCGGTCTCTCGGTCACTCTCGCTCTCGCGCTCTCGCTCCCGGTCGGTCTCGGGCTCTCGGTCGCTCTCGTCCTCCTCGCGCTGGTACCGTCTGACAGTTGTGTCAGTCATCTTGGGGTTTCTCAGCAGGTGCTGACGGGGTTCGTCCAACGGTTATGTTGGTCGGCGAGCGACTTAACTATTGGGGCGGAAACGCGTCGCACTCGTGCTATTTCCCTAAAATTTCCACGTCGATTACTTGTTTTTGTCCCGAGGAATCCGGGTCCGTGAACGTCGTCCGGGGCGATGACTGGTCGGCTGCTGGACCAGTCGGGGGCCGGAAGGCGGGACGACCGACTGTGGATCTCGTTCACGTGGTTTCGATTTATTCGAGTGCGCACCTCGCGGATCGCTGACGCTCCCTGCTCGGCTTTCGGAGGCTCTCGCTTCGCTCGAGCCTCCCTTTCGAAACCCTTAGTGACGCCCCCGCCGATGGTCGCCCATGACCGTCGACGACGAGGAGGTCCGCCACGTGGCCTCGCTGGC
>SLIW01000542.1 GCA_007135435.1 Natronomonas sp. | reverse complement strand
TCGATCGCGGACCCGTCGTCGGCCGTGTCCGCGATCGGCGCGCGCCGGACCATCACGTGGCCCGCCTCCGGCGTCAGGAACAGCAGGCCCTCGCCGTCGTCCTCGAGGACGTAGGCCCCCGCCATCCGGTCGACGCCGGCGGTCGGGCGGACCGACGTCCCGGACTCGCGGTCGAAGACCTCGATCTCGTTCTGCCGGAGCGTCGGGCGGTCCGGGTCGGTGTAGGGGTAGGCGACCCTGCCGTCGGGGGTCGCCTCGAGCTGGGGCTCCCAGGCGTACGTCGAGGTGACGGTCTCGCGCGCCCGGGTCCCGAGGTCGAGGGCGTCGACGTCGTACTCGATGTGGTCGTCCGGTTCGGGGCCGCGCTTGACGGCGTAGTACAGCGTCGAGGCGTCGCCGAACGTCGGGGAGACGAAGTCGAGATCGCCGTCGGTGTGCCGCTCGACCGCGTCGTCGTCCGGGGTCGCGTCGGCGGGGACGGTGTAGACGTGGCTCCGCGTGCCGTCGAAGTACTGCGCATCGGCGCGGTAGACCATCCGGTCGATGACGCGGGGGTCTGGCTCCTCGCGCTCGTACTCCTCGTCTCGCTCGAGGTCGTGTCCCTCGCGGCGCTCCGTCTCGGTGACGCGCTGGGTGAACGCGAGCGTCCCGCCGTCCGGCGCCCACGCGAGGTCCGAGACACCCCCGACCACGTCCGTCACCTGGCGGGCCTCGCCGCCCCCGAGGGGGATGACGTACAGCTGGCCGGACTCGTCCTCGTCGTCGCCGCGCCGGACGAACGCCAGGCGGTCGCCTGACGGCGAGAAGCGCGGCTCGGCGTCGTCGCCTCCGGTCGTGAACGGCTCGGCCTCGGCGCTCCCGTCGGCCGGGACGGTCCAGACCTCGGTCTCGTAGCCCTCGTCGTCCTCGGGGTCCTTGCGGACGAAGGCGACGGTCTCGCCGTCCGGCGAGAGCTGCGGGTCCGCGACCTGGGTGAGCTCGTGGTAGTCGGTCGCCTCGATCGGCTGCATGCCGGCCCGTCGGGGCCCTGGTTGGTATGTCTTTTCAGTAGGCTGCGGGGGATTCGAGCGGGGCGGTCTGGGCGTCCAGAAGGGGCGGTGCAATTAGCGAGGGAGAAACACGGCACCGTACACCGACAGCGGTCGGGGAAATCAGCCGACCACGCCGGTCTGTCGACCCGACCCGGACGAACAGACCTTTACCGGCTGACCGTCTACCACCGCCAAATGGTACTCGACGACCTGGGCAGTTCCCTCCGGGGGACGCTCAACAAGCTGCAGGGGAAGACCCGCCTCTCGGAGGAGGACGTCGAGGAGATCGTCAAGGAGATCCAGCGGTCGCTGCTCGCCGCGGACGTCGACGTCTCGCTCGTGATGGGCCTCTCGGACTCGATCCGCGAGCGGGGCCTCGGCGAGGAGCCGCCGGCGGGCACCACGGCGCGGGACCACGTCCTCAAGATCGTCTACGAGGAGATGGTCGCCCTGGTGGGCGAGTCGACCGAGATCCCGCTCGAGGAGCAGACCATCGTCCTCGCCGGGCTCCAGGGGTCGGGCAAGACGACCACCGCGGCGAAGATCGCGTGGTGGTTCTCGAAGAAGGGCCTCCGGCCCGCCGTCATCCAGACCGACACGTTCCGGCCCGGCGCCTACGAGCAGTCGAAGGAGATGGCCGAGCGCGCCGAGGTCGACTTCTACGGCGATCCCGACTCGGACGACCCCGTCGCCATCGCCCGCACGGGGCTCGAGGAGACCGCCGACGCGGACGTGCACATCGTCGACACGGCCGGTCGGCACGCCCTCGAGGACGAGCTCATCGACGAGCTCGAGGAGATCGAGGCGGCGGTCGACCCGGACCGCAACCTGCTGGTGCTCGACGCCGCCATCGGCCAGGGCGCGAAGGACCAGGCCCGCCGGTTCGACGACGCGGTCGGCATCGACGGCGTCGTCATCACGAAGCTCGACGGGACCGCCAAGGGTGGCGGCGCCCTCGCGGCGGTCGACCAGACCGGCTCGTCGATCGCCTTCCTCGGTACCGGCGAGGAGGTCCAGGACGTCGAGCGCTTCGAGCCCTCGGGGTTCATCTCCCGGCTGCTGGGGATGGGCGACCTCAAGCAGCTCTCCGAGCGGGTCGAGCGGGCGATGGCCGAGACCCAGGAGGAGGAGGACTGGAGCCCCGAGGACCTCATGTCGGGGGAGTTCACCCTCAAGGACATGCGCAACCAGATGAACGCGATGAACCGGATGGGCCCGCTCGACCAGGTCCTCGACATGATCCCCGGGCTCGGCGGCGGCCTGATGGACCAGCTGCCCGACGACGCGATGGACGTCACCCAGGACCGCCTCCGCGACTTCGAGGTCGTCATGGACTCGATGACCGACGACGAGCTCGAGAACCCCCGGTCGATCGGCCAGAGCCGCGTGGAGCGCATCGCACGCGGCGCCGGCAAGGACGAGGAGGTCGTCCGCGAGCTGCTCGAACAGCACAAGATGATGAGCCGGATGATGAAGCAGTTCCAGGGGATGGGCGACGGCG
>SLIW01000353.1 GCA_007135435.1 Natronomonas sp. | reverse complement strand
TGGCCATGTTCGGCCGCATCCGGGGTCCGTAGACGGTGAAGTACCGTAGCGCGACGGCGGGGACGCCGTAGACCTCGTGGTAGGCGCAGGCGTACCGCTCGCTGGCGAGCTTTGACGCGCCGTAGGGCGAGACGGGGAGCGTCGGGTCGGCCTCCGAGAACGGGAGGTACTCCTCGCGGCCTCCGTAGACCGACGACGAGGAGGCGACGACGAACCGCTCGAGGTCGGTCTCCCGGGCCGCGTCGAGGAGGTTGAGCGTCCCGTCGACGTTCACCTCGTCGTACTCCCGCGGGGCCTCGACGCTCGGCCGCACGCCGGCCTTCGCGGCCTGGTGATAGACGTAGTCGGAGTCAGTGACGAGGTCGGAGACGAGGTCGGCGTCGCGGACGTCGCCGTCGACGAACCGGTAGTCGACGCCCTCGCGATCGGCGACATCGCGGTGGACGTCGATCGTGTGCTCCTTGATCCCGAGGTCGTAGAAGGGGTCCATCGCGTCGAGGACGGTCACGTCGTGGCCGTCGGCGAGGAAGGCCTCGGCGAGGTGGCCGCCGATGAAGCCCGCGCCGCCGGTGACCAGCACGTGCGCGCACATACCAGTGGGTCAGGGCCGGCGGTGAAAAGCGCGCCGGAACGGCGTCGACGGCTCGGGTGGATGAACTCCAGGGACGAAGCCTGGCGAACGTGCGGACGGACGAACGTTTATCAATCGTAACGCGTATAATCGAGTATACGACATGGGGAAGACGATCCGGGTCTCGGAGGAGTACCACAGATTCCTGAAGGCCCACAACCGCGACGACGAGACGATGGAGGAGACGCTGAAGCGACTGACGGGAGGTCCCGACCCCCGGGCGGTGGCCGGCATCCTCTCCGAGGAGAGCGCCGAGGAGATGCGCGAGGCTGTCGAGAACCTCCGCGAACGTGACGACGAGCGGTTGCGCCGGGTCCGAGACACGTTCGGGAGCGACGGTGCGTGATCCTCGACACGTCGTACGTCCTCGACCTGGTCGCCAAGGACGAAGACGCGTTCCGGAAGGGCGTCGAACTTCAGGAGGCGAACGTCACGCGGTGGGTGCCCACGCCCGTCCTCTTCGAGTGTTACTACGGTGCGGAGTACCTCGATGACGACGACGAGCGGCGCCTGGTCCGGAACGCCCTGGGGAGCTACCCGACCGTCGACGTCACAGACGACCTCGCGCGGACCGCGGGCCGGTTGCTGGCCCGCGCAGACCGCGACGCCAGTGGCGACAGCGGCGTCGAAGTCAACGACGCGTACGTCGCGGCTGTCGCAGAGGTCCTCGACGAACCCGTGCTCACGAGCGATCCAGAAGATTTCGAGACGCTTGGCGTCGCGGTCGAAACGTACCGGTGACGAACACGACGGGATCTTCGATCTCGTGTGCACGCAGCGGATGATGTCGAAACGTTTCCTGAGACTGGTATCGACGCCGTCAGTCCGGAGCGTCGGGGTTCATCGCCATGGAAAACCGGCCCATTCCACTTTCCCGTCGAACCCGCCGTCGAAGCTGTAGCGTTTCTGGTTCTCGAGGTCCGCACGCGGACGAACGGCGTGACGACACCGTCTATCCGCGAGAGTCGTTCGAGGCTTCAGAACGTGTCGACATCGGTGTCCCAGACTGCGTCGGTGACTGGCTCGATGAAGGAGCCGCCTCGGGCCGCTTGCCGCTCCGGTCCGCCGAGGCGTGCTGTATGGGTGGTTCGGTGGTCGGCGTCACCTCCGTCCCCAGGGAACGCCTCGGCGAGGAGAGTGCCGATGAAGCGCTCCCTGTTGCCCGACGCGCACGTATGGATTACGTCCCGGCGACCAACGTGTGTGCATACTCACCCGCGACCTCCGTGTTTGGACACGCGGCCGGGTCAGGACGGGCGGTGGAAAGTACCCCGAAACAAGACCGAGAAGCTGGTTCTTCCCGGGCGACGGCGGGTCCGATCCTCAGACGAGGGCCTTCGTGAGCGGGTAGGTCCACGCCTCCCCGTCGGCCGCCTTCACGGTGGCGACGATGATGAAGACGAGGTCGAGGAGCCCCAGGATGAGCAGCACGAAGATCCCGACCAGGAGGAAGACCAGCACGAGCCCGATCAGGCTGTAGATGAAGAGAAATATCTGCCAGTTGATCGCGTTCCGGGCGTTCTCCTTGACGAACTCGTCCTCGGTGATCAGGAGGACGATCACCGGACCGATCACCCACGTGAACAGTGCGAGGATGTGCGTCAGGGCAGCCAGCGTCGTGTTACCGTTGGAGGACATCGCTCTCGGGTACAGAGAGCGCCGGTAAAAATCTCCCGAGAGGTTCACGTGGTCCAAGTGCGGTCAAAATCGGTCCGCAGACTGGTCGAACGCCGGGTCGCACATCTGTCTCCTATGTCATGCCTCGGCCTCCTCCGCCTCCTGCAGCCGCCGCTCGGCCTCGTCGCGGTCCTCGGGGTAGCCGACGTCGATTCGCCAGCCGTCGAGGCCGATCGCGTCGATCGTCCGTCCGCCTTGAATCAGTAAATCAATGGCCTCGCTGATCTCG
>SLIW01000096.1 GCA_007135435.1 Natronomonas sp. | reverse complement strand
GTTCCACGGTCCCCTCGAGGTCGACGAGTGTGTGACCCGCAGCTGGCTCGTCGGCAGCCACGCCCGCAAGCCGTACCACTCCTACCAGTACGTCCTCGGGATCACCGCCGCGCTGGACGTCGTCGAGCGACTGCTGGACGGCGAGCTCTCGCCGGAGGCGTACCGCGAGTTCCTGGAGGGTGGTGGCACGGTCCGCTCGGTCGAGGCGTTCGAGCGGCTCGGCCTGGACGTCCGCTCCCCCGACCCGTTCGAGCGGGCGTGCGCGACCTTCGGGCGATATCTGGACGAGTTCGACGAACCTGCACGACAGACGTAGGCTGAGCTCGCTAGCCTCCGCCGGAGGTGGCTCTCGCTAGCACGGCCGGAGGTCGCTCCGGCTAGCGAGGGCCGGAGGTCGCTCCGACTAGCAAGTGCCGGTGGTGGCTCCGGCGAGCGAAGGCCGGTGGTGACTCCCGCGAGCGAAGGCCGGTGGTGACTCCCGCGAGCGAAGGCCGGTGGTGACTCCCGCGAGCGATCGACAGTTGCGACTCTCGTCGTAGGGGGACCGAGGGGAGTCTCACCATCACTCGCGGCGCTTGAACAGGAACTTCATGTCGCCCTCGAAGACCGAATCGCCGTCCTGGTTGGTCATGGAGGTGTCGATCTCGACGTACCCGGCGTCGTCACGGCTCTCGAGCTCGCGCTTCTCGGCGCACTCGTACTCGGCGGTGACGGTGTCGCCGATGTAGACGGGGTTCGGGATGTCCATGTAGTTCATCCCGAGGAAGGCGACGACGGTCCGCTCGACCACCCCCGTGCGCTGGAAGAGCCCCGTCGCGAGGATGAACGTCATCGGGCCCTGGGCGATCCGTGCGCCGAAGGGCCCGTCCTCCGAGTACTCGGCGTTGGTGTGGAGCTCGGTCCAGTCCCCGGTGAACATCGAGTGCATCACGAAGTCCGTCTCCGTGACGGTCCGCCCAGCGCTCTCGAAGGTCTGGCCGACCTCCAGGTCCTCGAAGTGGTGCGGCTCGTAACTGTAGGGCATACGACCCCACCTCGCCCGGCCGGGTGAAATAGGTTGCCTCCGATCGGCCGGAGGTGGTTCCGACGCCGCCGGGCCGCCGGAGGTGGTTCCGACGCCGCATTTATCGATGCCGCCCCCGTCGCTGGCGTATGCGCGACGCCTACATCGTCGGGGCGGGCCAGTCGGCGTACGGCTCCTTCCCCGACGAGAGCTACCGGTCGCTGTTCCGGACCGCGTTCGAGGAGACGCTCGCGAGCGTCGATCGCCCGCCGGAGGTCGACGAGATCGACGAGGCCTACGTCGGCACCCTCGGCGTCGGCGGGCGCCAGCTCGGCCTGTCCGGCCCCGCCGTCACCGAGCACGTCGGCCTCCACGGCGTCCCCGTCACCCGCGTGGAGAACGCCTGCGCCGCGTCCGGGTCCGCGGTGCGCCAGGCCGTGATGGCCGTCCGCGCCGGGATGGCCGACGTGGTCCTCGCCGGCGGGGTCGAGGTGATGACCGACCTCTCGGGGGACGCGGTCCGCTACTGGCTGGGCGTCTCCGGTGAGACCGAGTGGGAGCGGCTCTCCGGGACGACCTTCGCGGGCGTCTACGCCCAGATGGCGTCGGCGCACATGCGCGAACACGGCACGACGGCCGAGCAGCTCTCGCACGTGGCAGTCAAGAACCACGAGAACGGCGCGCGGAACCCGAAGGCGCAGCTCGGCTTCACCTGCACCCTCGAGGAGGCGATGGAGGCGCCCACGGTCGCCGACCCGCTGACGCTCTACCACTGCTGTCCGACCACCGACGGCGCGGCCGCGGTCCTCGTCACGAGCGAGGACGTCGCCGCCGAGTACGCCGACGCGGCCGTCCGGGTCGCCGGCGTCGGCGCCGCGTCGGATCGTGTGGGGCTGTTCCAGCGCGACAGCTACGCGGCGGTCCCGGCCGCCCGGAAGGCGGGCGAGGCCGCCTACGCGGAGGCAGGGGTCGGCCCGGAGGACCTCGACTTCGCCGAGGTGCACGACTGCTTCGCCATCGCCGAGCTGCTGGCCTACGAGGACCTCGGCCTCTGCGAACGCGGCGAGGCAGGCCCCTACGTCGAGTCGGGCGCGACCCGCGCCGACGGCGAGCTGCCGGTGAACACCTCCGGGGGCCTGAAGGCGAAGGGCCACCCCATCGGGGCGACCGGCGCGGGACAGATCGTGGAGGCCTTCGACCAGCTCACGGGCCGCGCCGGCGACCGACAATTGGACGACCCGCGACGCGGGCTCACGCACAACGTCGGCGGCTCCGGAGGGGCCGCCGTCGTCCACGTCCTCGAACGCGAGGGGGTGGGTGCATGACCGCGAATCGGGATTCGAGCGCCCGGGACCGCGGCATCCTCGCCGTCGGCGCCTACGCCCCCGGGAACCGCGTCACCGCCGAGGCGTTCGCGGAGGCGTGGGGCCGCTTCGACGCCCCCGGCGTCGAGACGACGGCGGTCCCCGACGCCGACGAGGACGCGCTGACGATGGGCGTCGAGGCCGCCCATCGTGCGCTGGCGGCCGGTGAAG
>SLIW01000506.1 GCA_007135435.1 Natronomonas sp. | reverse complement strand
TCGGTCCGCTCACGCCGTCCATGCTGTCGTCGACCGTAGACACGACCGTTCGCTACCGAGGTCGACCCTTCCATCCGGCGGAATAGTGCAGCCCTCGACCGTGACAGCGGTCGCAGCCGTCATCGGTCCAGGAGCCACCGGTGGTCCTCCGTGCCGAGAGCCACCGGTAATCCTCCGTGCCAGGGGCCACCGATGGTCTCCGTGGGCCGATCGCCCGTTCGACCTCACCCAGGACGCTCCCGCCATCCATGCCCCATTCGGGGGGTATAATAGGCGCACGGGTGAACTCGCACCTATGCGCGAACCACCGTCGATCGGGGAGCACATTCCGCCGGATCGAACGCTCATGGGTCCCGGGCCCAGCGACGTCCACCCCAGGGTGTACGCCGCGCAGTCGGAGCCCATGGTCGGCTACCTCGACGACTCGTACGTCGAGGTGATGGCCGACGTCCAGGAGGGGCTGCGGTACCTCTTCGGGACGGACAACGAGCACACCCTGGCGATCAGCGGCACCGGCTCCGCCGCGATGGAGGCCGCGTTCGCGAACCTCCTCGAGCCCGGCGAGACGGCCCTCGTGCCGTCGAACGGGTACTTCGGCGACCGTATGGGCCAGGTCGCGTCCCGGACGGGCGCGGAGGTCGTCTCGGTCGACGCGCCCTGGGGCGAGCCGCTCGACCCCCAGGACGTCGGGGCCGCCGTCGACCGGCACCAGCCGGACGTCCTCGGGGTCGTCCACGGCGAGACCAGCACGGGCGTCCGGCAGCCGGCGATCGACGAGCTGGCCGGCATCGCCCACGACCACGACGCGTACCTCGTGGTCGACACCGTGGCGTCGCTTGGCGGCGTCGAGTTCCACACCGACGAGTGGGACGTCGACGTTGTCTACTCCGGTTCACAGAAGTGCCTGTCCGTCCCGCCGGGCGCGAGCCCGATCACGTTCGGTGAGCGGGCCGTCGAGAAGGTCCTCTCGCGCGAGTCGCCGGTCCGGTCGTGGTACCTCGACCTCGAGGGCGTCTGGGAGTACTGGGACGACGACCCGAGCTACCACCACACGGGGCCGATCTCGACGACGTACGCCCTCCGGGAGTCGCTACGGATGGTCGCCGAGGAGGGCCTCGAGGCACGATGGGACCGACACGAGCGGGTCGCAGGGGCGATCAAGGCGGGCGTCGAGGCGATGGGCGTCCCGCTGGCGGTCGCCGACGAGCACTGGCTGCCGACGCTGAACGCGGTCTCGGTACCCGACGGGGTCGACGACGGCGCGGTGATCGACCGGTTGCTCGACGAGCACGGCATCGAGATCGTCGGCGGGCTGGGGGCCCTCGCCGGCGAGATCTTCCGGGTGGGCTGCATGGGCCACACGGCCCGGCCGCCCAACGCGTCGACCTTCGTCGCCGCGTTCGGGGACGCCCTCGCGGCGGAAGGGGCGAACGTCGACGTCGAGGCGGGCGCGGCCGCCGTGGCGACCGCCCTGCGATCCTGATCGCGGGCAGCACCGAAAGGGGATCGGTTGGGCGAGGACACCGGGCACATCGAGCTCATCGGCCGGGCGTCCACCGGGGATTCACGTGGCCACCCAGTCGCTACCCGCCGGACGGATCGGTCGCGCCTCCGTCGGCCTCGTCACAGAGCCGGCAGACGTCCTCACGTCGCGCGACGGCGAACCCACACTGCGGACAGACCGTTCGTTCCACGTCCATGCCGTCCGGGTCGACGGACGAGGGTATGAAGGCCACCGTCGGTTCGGGGCGTTCACGGGTCGTTCCAGCGCCGTTCACACCGTTCACCACCTAAGGGTTGTCGTCCGCTCGAACGTCGTGTCGAGCTCCGATGCACCGTCTCGCCGTTACACATCTGCAGTATGATACGTCTGCTGGATGGCATGTCAGGGAGCGCGGGGACGGAATCCGTCCGGCACCTACCCGGTGATATTCGCCGTCCGGAATCCGCCCCGGGGGCCAGGCGGTCGACGAGCGCCCTGGCAGGCGTCGTATCGAGACGCCCGTACCGATAGTCACGATAGTAACGTGACTATCGTAACCATCCTCGCGGTCGCGGCCAGGGACAGATGGAATCCCGCCGACCTGGCCGCGACTGTGAGATCCTCCCAGAGGGACTGCAACCGGAACGGACGGGAGCCGTCGCGCTCGCGCTGTTCGTGACGCTCCTGTGATCGTCGTCGGACGGCCTGGTCACGGTCGGTCGCCGGAAGTACGTCTCGACCACTCCGAAGGGGGAGACCGCACTGCGTGCGTTCGGTCACCTCGTTCTGTCCGGCGGGTGACATCCGAGCTTGGGGATGATGGCCGGGGCGGCGGATGACGTCCAAGCCGACGGCGGAGGTCCGTGCCGGCTCGTGTCTGCGCCGGTCCTCACGACCACGTCTCGAGCACGTCCTCGACGAGCAGGTCCATCTGGCTCCGCAGTTCGTCGGTCCCGTGTGCCGCCGGCCCCGCGATGACCTGGTCGAAGCCGACGTCCTCGTAGGCCTCCAGGCGCTCGTGGACGTCCCCGGGCGTGCCGACGAGGCAGGTGTTCCGTGCG
>SLIW01000280.1 GCA_007135435.1 Natronomonas sp. | reverse complement strand
GTGCCTGGACGTACTGGGAGACGCCGATCTCGCCCCACGGGCCGGACGCCGCGTCGGCCCCGCCCCCAGCATCGGCACCGGCCCCGGCGTCGCCGTCGCCGTCACCGGGGTCGGACCCCTCGGCGACCGGCACCACCCTGGCGTTGTTCGACATGTTCTGGGCCTTGAACGGCGTGACGTCGACGCCGCGGTCCGCCAGCAGCCGGCAGAGTCCGGCGACCACCGTCGACTTGCCGACGTGGCTGGCGGTGCCGGCGACCAGGACCGTCCGGGCGGCCATCGGGTGGGTCTCCGGCCGACGCGGTTATCAACCCTGTCCCCGTGGCCGGCGTGCGTCGGGCGTGGGGCGTTCCGTGGAAGGTCTCACGCTCGTCGCCGGGGAAGGCCCCACGATCACCGAGCTGATCTGGCCCGGTCACCGGAGGTCGTCCTCGGCGCTCGTGTCCCGAGCAGTACAGCCCGGCCCACGGTGCGCGCCGGACCACGGCCGACCGGGTCGCGTCACACGTTCGGCAAAAACGTTTATCGACCTGTCGGCCCCAGTGAGGGACGATGGAGGACGGGGGAGACGACGAGCTGGAGTCCTGGCTCGCCGGTCGCGAGGGGTTCGACCCGTCGGCGTCGTTCGTCGACCAGGCGAACGTGGCCGACCCCGGGATCTACGCGGCGTTCGCCGAGGAGTGGCCGGCGTGCTGGGAGGCGGCCGCCGAGCTGCTCAGCTGGGGCCGCCGCTGGGAGGCGGTCCTCGACGAGTCGGACGCGCCGCGGTACCGCTGGTTCGTCGACGGGAGGCTCAACGCCGCCCACAACTGCGTCGACCGGCACGTGGAGTCGGGCCTGAAGAACCACGCCGCGATCCGGTGGGTGGGCAAGCGCGACGAGACCCTGACGTACACCTACGGCGACCTCCAGCGGGAGACCGCGGCCTTCGCGGCTGCCCTCCGGGAGCTCGGCGTCGGCGAGGACGACGTCGTCACCCTCTACCTGCCGATGATCCCGGAGCTGCCCATCGCGATGCTGGCGTGTGCGCGCATCGGTGCGCCGCACTCAGTGGTGTTCGCCGGCTTCTCCGCCGACGCGCTGGCCACGCGGATGAACGCGGCCGGCTCGCGGTTCCTCGTGGCCTGCGACGGCTACTACCGCCGCGGCGACGCGATCAACCACAAGGGCAAGGTCGACCGGGCGGTCAGGCGCGTCGACGGGGACGTCCAGACGGTCGTGGTCGACCGACTCGGCGAGGACCTCCCGCACTCGCTGGCGGCCGGCCAGCACGACTACGACGCGCTGGTCGAGCGCCACCGCGGCGCCACGGTCGAGCCGGTGATCCGCGACAGCGAGGACGACCTCTTCGTCATGTACACCTCCGGCACGACGGGCCAGCCGAAGGCGGTCCGCCACACCACCGGCGGCTACCTCTCGTACGTCGCCTGGACCAGCCGGGCGGTCCTGGACGTCAAGCCCGACGACACCTACTGGTGTTCGGCGGACATCGGCTGGATCACCGGCCACTCCTACATCGTCTACGGGCCGCTCGCGCTCGGCACGACGACGCTCATCTACGAGGGGACGCCCGAGTACCCCGAGAAGGACCGCGTCTGGGAGCTGGTCGAGCGCTACGGCGTCGACGTCTTCTACACCGCGCCGACGGCGATCCGGGCGTTCATGAAGTGGGGCGCGGAGTACCCCGACCGCCACGACCTCTCCAGTCTGCGGCTGCTGGGGACGGTCGGCGAGCCGATCAACCCGCGTGCGTGGCGGTGGTACCACGAGCACATCGGCGGCGGCGAGTGCCCGATCGTCGACACGTGGTGGCAGGCGGAGACCGGCGGGATGATGATCACGACGCTCCCCGGTGTCGGGACGATGAAGCCCGGCTCGGCGGGCCCGCCGCTGCCGGGCATCGACGCGCGGGTCGTCGACCGGGAGGGCGCGGAGGTCGACCCCGGCGAGGCCGGCTACCTGACGATCACCCGGCCGTGGCCCGGCATGCTCCGTGGGCTGGCGGGCGACGACGACCGCTTCGTCGACGAGTACTGGGCGCCGTACTCGGACCCCCTGGCCGACGAGTGGGTGTACTTCCCCGGCGACCGCGCCACGGTCGACGAGGACGGCTACGTCACCCTCCTCGGGCGCGTCGACGACGTCATCACGGTCTCGGGCCACCGGCTCGGGACGATGGAGCTCGAGTCGGCGATCGTCGGCGTCGAGGGCGTCGCCGAGGCCGCCACCGTCGGCGCCGCGGGCGAGCTCATCGCCTACGTCAGCACCGAACAGGGCCGGCCCGGCGACGCCGCCCTCCGCGAGGCGGTCGTCGACGAGCTCCGCCGGGTCGTCGGCGACGTGGCCGTCCCCGACCACGTGGTCTTCACCCCGGAGCTGCCGAAGACCAGGTCGGGCAAGATCATGCGGCGGCTCCTCGAGGACATCGCGACGGGCGAGGAGCTGGGCGACATCAGCGCCCTCCGGAACCCCGAGGTCATCGGGGAGCTCCGCGCCCGGCTCGCCGGCGAGCTCCAGTCGTACCTCGAGCCGGGGTGAGACGCCGG
>SLIW01000396.1 GCA_007135435.1 Natronomonas sp. | reverse complement strand
GATACTGGTTTGCCGGTGGACGTGCAACCGAGTGGCATGACGGAGACCCAGCTCTCAGAGGAGCAGCAAGCCGAGATTCTGAGTTCCACCCGGACGGTGGTGGGCGACGAGCTCCGGAGCGTCACGTACTTCACCGAGGACACGATCGAGCAGCTCTACCTGCGGAGCGACCTCGATCGCACTGCCGACCTCGTCGGGTTCGCCGAGAACGAACGGATGGGGTTCCGGTCGCAGCTGGCGTACGACGGCACCCAGCTCGGCGAGTACCGGTTCACCATCCGGGGGTTCGAACACGGCTACCTGACCCGGGTCATCGTCGGCGACGTGGGCGTCTGGGTGACCACCGACGAGATGGCCATCGACCGGTTCGAGGAGCTCGCGAGCGCGCTCCACGCCGTCCTCGAGACGATCTGAACACCGCCGTCGAGGGGTGCTGAAAGACCTCCGGTCGACCACCGCCAGGGCGACGCCTTGCGGGCACCGTAATGAGGACCGAGAGTATCGGCCTGTGGTCGTCTCCGACGATCGCACCGCCGAAGAAGCCAGGGGCCGCTGACGACGGCGGTTATGCGACCCTCGCGGTCGTGCGGAGATACGGCATGGGCACGGCGTTCCGGTCGTCCTCGAAGAACCCCTCGATCGTCTCGAGCATCGCCTCCCTGAGGGCCGGCAGGTCGGCCGGGTCAACGACCTCGAGCGCCGCGATGAACATCCCGGACTCCGTCGTCGCCTTCTCCCAGTAGTGCGCCGGCGAGAGGACGGGCGTACGGACCGTCCCGGGCTCGAAGCGGAGGTCGGCGACCCCGTCGCCCAGCCGCTCGCGGACGACGTCGGCGTCGCCCCACAGGAACGGGGGAGGGGACGGGTCCGGCTCCGTCGGCAGGTAGTCGGCGAGCACCGCACCCATGGCCGGGACGGGGCCCTCGGGCGTCCAGGACGTGAACGCGATGGGACCGCCGGACCGCGTGACCCTGAGCAGCTCCCGGCCGGCTGCGTCGGGCGGTTCGGCGAACATGTGGCCGAGACACGAGAGCGTGACGTCGAAGGCGTCGTCGGCGAACGGGAGGGCTGTCGCCGACCCGTCGCGCCAGTCGATCCCCTCGACCCCGGCGATCCGTGCGTTCGTCCGTGCCTCCTCGAGCATCGCCGGGACGATGTCCAGTCCGGTCGCGCGGGCCCCACGTCCCGCAGCGGTGACGGCCACGTTCCCGGTCCCACAGCCCACGTCGAGGACCGTGTCGTCTGCGATTGGCCCGACGGACTCGACGAGGCGCGCCGCCATCCCCAGGAAAGTCGGCGCGACGTCGGGGTACGAGCCGAGCGACCACACGCGTCTGGCCCGAGCGTCCGGGGTCGGCGTCTCTGAAGACATGCAGTTCTACACGCTCCCGATCGGAATAACGCTGCCCACCGACCGGATGCCGGTCGGACGATCGGCTGGCGGAACCGGGTCGACGAGGCCAGCGGGGTCCGTCGGTACTCGATGTTCGCCACCCGAGAGGCCTTCCCGGGCGATCTCGCACCCGAGGGCCGGGACCCCGACCGAACGGGAGGTCACGAGGTCGTCCGTCCCCGGACCACGCGCGATACGTGACCGCCACGTGCGATACGCGACCGGTAACCGAGTAGCCGTGGATTACCGATGATTGGCTGGCCATAACGAATTGACAGGTCGCTCTCGTCCGGGTATGCGGAGGTCGCCGCTCGTCTACCTCGTGGCAATCGTCCTGGTCGTCGGGATGCTCTGGGCGTCACCAGCGGCATCTGTAACCGGTGGCGACTCCACGGCGGTCGCGGACACCGATGACGCTGACGACGATGACGCCGACGACTGGGACGACGATGACGCCGACGACTGGGACGACGATGACGCCGACGACTGGGACGCGGACGATGACGCTGACGACGATGATGGTGCGGACGACTGGGACGACGGCTCGAACGGCGATGCTGACGATGCAGACGACGGGATCGTCGACGATGTGGCCGATGACGACGGAATCACGGTTACCCCGACGCCGACGGACACGCCGACGCCGACGGACACGCCAGCACCGACGGACACGCAGACACCGACGCCGACGGACGCGACTGATGCGGCGACCGACGTCGAGGTCCTCGAGGCGTCGGTCCCCGCCGACTGGGTCCGGGCCGGCCATTCGACCGTGGTCAGCGTGACCGTCCACAACCCCGGCGAGCAGTCGACGGAGGCCGCGCTCGAGGTGACGCACGACGGCGTGGCCGTCGAGACGCACGACGTCGCCCTCGAGGGTGACGAGACGGCCGAGCTCGAACTCGAGGTGATCTTCGAGGAACCGGGGACCGGTGACGTCGCGGTGAACGGCGTCGCCGCCGGCGAGCTGACCGTCGACGGCGGGGACACCGGCGGCGGACTGTCAGTCCCCGAACCTGCCGAGCAGAGCGGGTTCGGTGCCCTGGTTGCACTCGTGGCCGTGCTGGTGGGGACGCTTCTGGCGCGTTCGTTGCTGAACGACGGATCCGAGTGATACCACCAGCCGATCCGCTCGCCACGGACCACGGACCACG
>SLIW01000290.1 GCA_007135435.1 Natronomonas sp. | reverse complement strand
AGGTAATCGAGGACGGTGACGGTGTTCGTGACCGTCTCGTCGACCACCACGTCGGTGGGCTCGAGGACGTCGGCGATCGTTCGCGAGAGGAACTCGGGCGTGATCGCAGCCGCCGATGTGGCATCCTCGAGGCGCTCGTCCCGCTCCCGCCGGCGCTCCGTGGCCGCGGTCCTGATCGCCTCGATACGCTCCTCGGTGTCGGTCCCGGACCGGTCCGCGAGCGCATCCGTCAGGTCCTCGAGCACCGCGTCCGGCGACGCGGCGACGCGAACGTCCGCCTCGAAGTCCCACAGTGGGTACTGGGGTTTCGCCGGATCGACGTCGACGTGGACGACCGTGGCATCGGATCGCGGCGTCGCCTGCGAGGGAACCCAGGGGACGTCGCAGCCGGCGACCAGCACGACGTCGGCGTCCGCGAGGTACGGCTCCGAGAGGAACCCCAGGTGCTGGGGGTGATCGCGTGGGAAGTTCATGTCGAACGACGGCGCGCGCTCGATCACCCCCACGCCGGCCGTCTCGGCGAACCGCACGAGGGTCTCGACGGCGGCCTCCTCGCGTCCGAGGTAGGTGGTGACGAGAATCGGGAACTCGGCGGCAGCGACGGCGTCCGCCAGCCCGGCGATCCGATCGTCGGGGACCGTCGTCGCCGCCACGTCAGTCGTCCCCGTCGTCGGCCCGGTCGCCACAGCGTCTCCAGGGATCTCGGTCCGGAGCTGTTCGCGCGGCAGGGTGAGGTACACGGGACCGGCGGGATCGGACCGACAGCGATCCATTCCCCGGTCGATCACCCGGTCGACGTTCCCCCAGGTCTGGAGCTCGTAGTCCCACTTCGTGTACTCGCGGACCAGGCTGTGCTGGTCGAAGACGTCCTGGTAGTAGTGGACGAAGATGCTCCGGCCGCCGGGCTGTTCGTCGCGCGTGGTCTGCGGCGTCCGCCCGGCGAGGATGAACACCGGGACTCGAGAGCGAGCCGCGTTGTGGACGCTCGCTCCGAGGTTCGCCGTCCCCACGTCGACGTGGACCAGCACGGCCTGGGGCTCGCCGGTCACCTGGGCGTACCCGTGGGCGGCGCTGGCCGCGGTCATCTCGTGTGGCCCGATGATCGGTGTTGGACCGTCGGCCTCGGCCAATCCCTTCTGTAACGGTGGGTGGTCAGTCCCGTACGTCGCGAACAGGTACTCCACGTCGTGGTCCCCGAGCGCCTCGATCACTCGAGTGCCGACTTCCTGTGAGCTGGTATTAGACGACATGCGTATACCAGGGATACTGATCACTCACAGCAAATAGGTTCGGACCGGTACCGAGCAGATCGCCGACGAGGGGCGAGAGACCCTCCTCGGTGCCGGGTGTGATATCCGCTGTCTTTCCGCACGACACTGATCCGTATTCGGACGACTCTGCGTCAGAATCACGTTCCAGACGACCGCCGACAGAACCCGAAGCGCGACCAGTGGGCGACGTCGTCCCACGAACGAGCCATTCGATCCACTTGGCGAGGTAGAATCCGTGCCCGGGGTAATGTTTATTATAATCCATTATATATCCGATAGTATGCGTTTGTCGTCCAGGCTCGCCGATCTGTTCGCGACACCGTCGTTCGTCTCCTATCGGTGTCCATCCTGCGACGACCACTTTTCCGACGCACTCCCTTCGTGTCCGGACTGCGATGAAGAGCTGGAGGCCGACGAGACGCCGCTCTTCTACTGGGGTCCGATGTAGCGTCGATCGTCCACCATCTGCGCGACGTCTCGGACAGCTCCACTGGTACGGAGGTGTCTAGGTCCACTGGTTGCGGTCCGAGCGATGCCCAGCCACTCGGACGGGCCAGACAGCAGTCCCACGTCGTCCCTCTTTCGAAGTGTCTGCCCACCTGGAACGCAGGGTGACGACGGAATCCTCAACTTGACCTCCTCCCGCGCCTGAAGTCGCGGGAATCCCACCATGGGATTTCAGGCCGAGCTTGGCCCTAAGGTTTCAAGACGCATACGCCCCAAGCGTCAATTGCTGGGCTTCAGCATCGGCTTGGGAGTCTTGTGGGACGGTCAAACGTCCCCCTTCCTCAGCCGAGTCATCGTCATCCGTGTGTTCTCCAAGATGACTCTCTCCGCTGAGGTAGCGGTCTGCAATATTGAGCGCGGCGTTAACGTCTGCTTGGTACTCCGAAACCCAACACTCCGAGGTGGAACACTTGAACGTCGCCTGCTTCGGACGGTTGCCCTGTTCTCCGCAACAGTGGCACGTCTTCGAGGTGTACGTGGGATTCACAGTCTCGACACGAATCCCTTTCTCAGCCGCTTTGTAGCGGATCTGAGCGTGCATCTTGGCGAATCCCCATCCGTGAAGCCGTCGGTTCATGAACGCGCCGTAGTCCATGTTCTCACGGATATGCGTCAAGTCTTCCAGAACCAGTACGGCGTTCTCGAATCGGTCGGCGTAGGCGACGACCTCCGACGTGACCGTGTGGAGGATATGGTCGATGTGTCGCCACAACTCGTCACCATAGGATTCAGCGATTCGTTCGCTTCCGCGTTGTTGAAGGCGTCGAGT
>SLIW01000580.1 GCA_007135435.1 Natronomonas sp. | reverse complement strand
TGTTGATCACCACGGTCGGCTCTGCCCAGCCGCTCACCGTCGAGCGGCGGTACGCCGAGTCGCTGTTGCTCTGGGACGGCATCGACTTCGTCGCCGTCCTCATCGGCCTGTTCGCCATCGCGGAGATGATGAAGCTTGCCGGCCAGGAGGGCGGCATCGCCGAGGGCGAGGTCCTCATCGACACCGCGGGGATCCGCGAGGGGATCGTCCACACGCTGGTCCGGCCGGTGACGGTGTTCAAGTCGGGGATGATCGGCATGATCGTCGGCGCGATCCCCGGCGCGGGCGCGACGGTCTCGAACTTCGTCGCCTACTCCGAGGCGGTCCGGGCGTCCGACGACCCCGACTCGTTCGGCTCCGGCAACCCCGAGGGGGTCGTCGCCAGCGAATCGTCGAACAACGGGACCGTGGCGGGGTCGCTCGTCCCGGCCATCTCCTTCGGGATCCCGGGGAGCTCCTCGACCGCCGTCCTCATCGGTGGCCTGTTGATGCACGGCCTCCAGCCCGGACCGCGGATGTTCCAGGTCGACGGGGAGCTCCTGCTCACCTACACGATGTTGCTGGCGCTGCTCGTCGGGAACGTGGTCATCCTCGCGTTCGGGCTGTCGATGGTCACCCGACTCGGGTACCTCACGAAGATCGACACCAACTACATCATCCCGATGGTCATCGTCCTGTCGTTCCTCGGCACGTACGCGCTGCGCATCAACCCCATCGACATCGTGACGATCATCGTCTTCGGCATCATCGGCTTCTACATGGTGCGGTACAACTACTCGGTGATCGCGTTCGTCCTCGGGGTCGTCCTGGGCGATATCGCCGAGCAGAACCTCTACACCGCACTCCAGCTGTCGGGGGGCACCTACCGGATCTTCGTCGACCCGATCACCTACGGGCGCCCGATCTCCCTGCTGCTCTCGATCATGATCTTCCTGCTCCTCTTCGGGCCGTTCCTCAAGCGACACCTCGCCAAGTTCCGCTGAGACGGCGACCATCGCGCTCCTGTTCACCGACGAACCGATCCGAGCCTCGAGGCGCGGACCAGCCTCGTGGGCCGACCGACACGCGATTCCTGGGCCAGCCACGATGCCCGACCATGCTGCGACGCCCAACCATGCTGCGACGCCCGACCCTGCTGCGACGCCCGACCCTGCTGCGATGCCCAACCCTGCTGCGATGCCCAACCCTGCTGTGACGCCCAACCCTGCTGCGATGCCCCGTACAGCCGCGAGACTCGGGGTAGACGCGATGCCCGGCACACCCACAAGGCTCGGCATAGCCGTGTTGCCCGAGCCAGAACCTCGACCCCTGTCGTGACATACGGGTCAGTCCACAACCCCCGAGACGCTGATGGGAGGGCCTTATGGTGGTCGCAGACGCCCTGTCGGACGATGACGACCAGCACGGCCGTGGCCGGAAGGCGAGACCGCTCCGGAGCGGGCCACCGTTCGACGAGCAGACCCCCGAACCACCGACTGACTGATTCGATGCTCGGGGCATTGAGCTGGACCGAATCCCTGCCGGCCGACCCGAACCCGACCAGGTCGCGGAGGTGTGACCGAGACCCGTGACCCTCGAGTACGACGACGTCGCGTCCCTCGCCGCACGGCTGGTGCAGATCCCCTCGGAGAACCCGCCCGGCGAGGAGGCGGACTGCGCGGCGTTCATCCATCGCTGGTTCGACGACCGGGGCGTCGACGCCGTGCTCGTCGACGAGCCGGATCCCGACCGTCCCCAGGTGGCCGCCCGCGTTGGGTCCGGGGAGCCGACGCTCGTGCTCAACGGCCACGTCGACGTGGTACCGGCGGGCGACCGCGAGGCCTGGACGTACGACCCCTACGGCGGCACCGTCTCGGACGGACGGCTCTACGGACGGGGCAGCGCGGACATGAAGACCGGCCTCGCCATCGCCATGCTGCTGTGTCACCGCTACGCGTCGACCGGTGCGCTCACCGACTCGTCCCGGTCCTCGCCCGAGGGGACGCTCGTCTTCCACGCGGCGATGGGCGAGGAGACCGGCGAGCCGGGCACGCGGACCCTGCTGGAGCGGGGCTACGGTGGCGACCACGGGATCGTCCTCGAGCCGACCTCCTTCCGGGTGGGGACGAGCTCGAAGGGCCTCGCCGTCTACGAGGTCCGGATCGCCGGGTCGGCGACGCACGCCAGCCACCCCGAGGAGGGCGCGAACCCGATCGCCGCCGCGGGGCGCGTGCTCACCGCGATCGACGCTTACGACGAGGAGCTGCGGGCGCGGGGTTCGGGGCTGTGCGGCGCCGCGCGAGCGAGCGCCACCGAGATCGAATCCGGCGTCGGCTCGAACTACGGGGTGATCCCCGGAGAGGCACGCCTCGTCCTCGATCGACGAATCGTCCCCGGGGAGGCGCTGGCCGACGTCGACGCGGAGGTCCGGGCGCGTTTCGAGGCCGTCGCGGAGGAGACCGGGCTGTCGATCGAGGCCGAGCGGGTCCAGCACTACGCCTCCGCGGCGATCCCGGTCGACGATCCGCTGGCGCGGCGCCTCCGGGACCGCTCGCGGGCGGAGGCCGATGC
>SLIW01000306.1 GCA_007135435.1 Natronomonas sp. | reverse complement strand
TCGTGGACGTTGCGGTGGCTGCAGACGACTTCGACGTGCTCGTCGCCGCGGTCCAGGAGGCGGGCCTCGTCGACGCCCTCAGCGGCAATCGGCAGCTGACGGTCTTTGCGCCGACTGATCGGGCGTTCGCGGAATTGGCCGACGAACTGGGATTCGAAGATGTCACAGGCCTCCTGGAACTACCGAACCTGGCGGATATCCTCCTCTATCACGTCACCAGTGGACGGCGGCTCTCCCAATCGGTCGTCAGCGCCCTGAGGATACAGATGCTCAATGGGGACGCCGTCCATGTCAACGGCACCGTCCTGAACGATGGGCAGGCTACCATCGTGGACACCGACATCGAGGCGTCGAACGGCGTGATCCACGTCATCGACGGCGTCCTGCTCCCCGAGTAGTCCCCCGCTGAAACAGATCGGCGTCCACCCTTTCTCGTGACCGAATCTACACAGCCGCTCCCGCAACCGTTAGGTTCCAGCCGACTGACCGACGGGTATGACCGACGCCGAGGAGCTCGCCGGGCGCGTCGCCGAAGGCGAGCTCCGGCTCCACGAGCTCGAACAGCACGCCGACGCCGAGGTGGCC
Source organism: Natronomonas sp. (assembly GCA_007135435.1). GTDB lineage: Archaea > Halobacteriota > Halobacteria > Halobacteriales > Haloarculaceae > Natronomonas. Next base: position 1,966 of record SLIW01000306.1, on the reverse strand, counting down.
GCCGAGGCGCGGCGCCGGCTGCTCGCCGACGAGACCGACGCCGACCTGGAGGCGATCGGCGCCTACACCTTCGATGCCGCCGACGCCGCCCCGAACGTCGAGAACATGGTCGGCGCGGCGCAGGTCCCGATGGGCGTCGTCGGACCGATCCGCGTCGACGGTGCCGCCGTCTCGGGCTCGAAGTTCCTGCCGCTGGCCACGACGGAGGGTGCGCTCGTCGCGTCCGTGAACCGCGGCTGTGCGACCATCCGGGCCGCCGGAGGCGCCACCGCCCGCGTCCTGGAGAACGGCATGACCAGGGCGCCCGTCTTCCGGGTCGACGACGTCGGCGAGGCCGCCGAGGTCGCCGCCTGGGTCGAGGGGAACGTCGACGCGCTCGCCGAGGCCGCCGAGGCGACGACGAGCCACGGCGAGCTCACCGAGGTGACCCCGTACGTCGTCGGCGACAACGTCTTCTGCCGGTTCGTCTACGACACGAAGGACGCCATGGGGATGAACATGGCCACCATCGCGACCGAGGCAGCCTGCGAGGTGCTCGCGGAGGAGACGCCGGCCGAGCTCGTCGCGCTGTCGGGCAACCTCTGTGCCGACAAGAAGCCCGCAGCGGTCAACAGCGTCGAGGGGCGCGGCCGGACCGTCGCCGCCGACGTCGTCGTCCCGCGCGACGTCGTCGAGCGCTACCTCAAGACGACCCCGGAGGCCATCGCGGAGGCCAACACCCGCAAGAACCACGTCGGGTCGGCGAAGGCGGGCTCGCTGGGCTTCAACGCCCACGTGGCGAACACCGTCGCGGCGGCGTTCCTCGCGACGGGACAGGACATCGCCCAGGTCGTCGAGGGCGCCAATGCCATCACGACGGCCGACGTCCGCCCCGCTCGAGCCCCCGACGACGAGGGGACCGATGGACGGCAGGGCGACCTCTACGCGAGCCTGACCATCGCCTCGCTCGAGGTGGGGACCGTCGGCGGCGGCACGAAGCTCCCGACGCAGTCGGAGGCACTCGACGTCGTGGGCGTCCGCGGCGGTGGCGACCCGGCGGGGGCGAACGCGGACGCGCTCGCCGAGGTTATCTGCACGGCCGCGCTGGCGGGCGAGCTCTCGCTCCTCGGCGCGCTCGCGTCGAACCACCTGGCGAGCGCACACGCGGAGCTCGGACGGTAGCGAGCGGACCGGAAGCGAGCGGACCGGAGAGCGAAACGTATTCCGGCCTGGGCTGCGGCGATACCACTATGAACGAGACAGATCCGATCACGCCAACCCTCGGCGTGGTCCTCGGAGCCGTGCTGATCCTGGTCGGCGTCGCGGGCTACGCCCTCTCGGACTTCGCGAGCGTGACGGCGCTCATCCCGGCGATCTTCGGGCTCGTCATGATCGGGCTCGGACTCGTCGGTCGTCGGGACGACCAGCGGGTCCGGCTCGCGGTCTACGGGATCGGCGGGCTCGCCCTGCTCGGCGTCCTGGGGTCGCTCCGCGGCGTCCCGGACATCGTGGCGCTGGTGACCGGCAGCACCGGCGGATCGACGCTCGCCGCCGTGACCCAGGGGGCGATGATCCTCGTCGGGCTCGTCCTCCTCGGCGCCGCCGTTCGCGACCTCGCGACTGGACGCTGAACGGTCCGCTCTCTCCTTCCTCACGTCGACCTGGCCGGTGCAGGCCGATGCGGTGAGCGGTGGACGACGACGGCGCATCCCCCAGGCGGAGCCCCGTTCAGTCGTCCTTTCCGCTCAGTCGTCCTTTCCGCTCAGTCGCGATTTTCGCTCAGTCACCATTTCCGCTCAGTCGCCCTTTCCGCTCTGTCACCCTTTCCGCTCCGCCGCGCTTTCCGCTCACTCGCTCCGGAGCTCGGCCATCCGCTCGCTCGCCAGTAACAACAGCCCTGCGAGCAGGAGGACGATGAAGGCGGCGAGGAGGATCGGATCCGATGGGACGTCGAAGATGGCCACGATCCCGAGCGCGGCGCCGAAGG
>SLIW01000466.1 GCA_007135435.1 Natronomonas sp. | reverse complement strand
TACCTCTCGGAGTACGCGAGTCCCGCCGTACGCTCGAAGCTCAAGCCCACGCTCGAAGTACTCGCGGGAATCCCGACGATCGTCTACGGCTTCTTCGCGATCTCGTTCATCACACCACAGATCCAGCGAGTCTTTCCGGAGACGGGGACGTTCAACGCGCTCTCCGGGGCAATCGTCGTCGGAGTCATGATCATTCCGATGGTGTCGTCGCTGTCCGAGGACGCGATGAGCGCCGTCCCCGACGACCTTCGGAACGCCGGCTACGGACTCGGCGCGACGAAGTTCGAAGTGTCGACGAGGATCGTTCTCCCGGCCGCCGTTTCGGGGATTCTCGCCTCCTACGTGCTCGCGATCTCCAGGGCGATCGGCGAGACGATGGCCGTCACGCTCGCGGCCGGCATGCAGCCGAACATCACGTTCAACCCGCTCGAGGAAATCCAGACGATGACCGCCTACATGGTGGAGGTCGGCACCGGTGACGTCTCGGTCGGCTCGATCGGCTACCAGTCGCTGTTCGCCGTCGGCCTCCTGCTGTTCGCGATGACGCTGTCGATGAACCTCTTCAGCCAGTGGGTCCGCGGGCGCTACCGGGAGGTGTACGAGTAGATGGCGGCAGGCGACCGGGTCGACGGATTCGACGGCGGCGAGGGGTTCGAGGGGTTCGAGGCCGGCAAGGACCTCGGCCGCAAGCGCCGCTACGGGAGGCTGTTCGTCGGGCTCTGTGTCCTCTCGACGCTCGTGGGCGTCGTCGCCCTCGTCCTGCTCGTCGCCGACCTCCTCTACGAGTCGTGGGGCTGGATCACCTGGGAGTTCCTCACCCACCCGCCGTCGCGCTTCCCCGAGAACTACCTCCCCGGGGGTCGTGGCGCCGGGATCTACCCGGCGCTGATCGGGTCGATCTTCCTCATCGCCCTCACGGCCATCTTCACCGTCTTCCTCGGCGTCGGGGCGGCGATCTACCTCGAGGAGTACGCCGACGACACCCGGGTGACGCGGTTCATCGAGGCGAACATCGCGAACCTGGCGGGCGTCCCGTCGATCGTCTACGGGCTCCTCGGCCTCGCCATATTCGTCCGCGCGGCCTCGCTTGGCTCGAGCCTCCTCGCCGGCGCGCTGACGCTGACGCTGCTCATCCTGCCCATCGTCATCGTCGCCTCCCAGGAGGCCATCCGCGCGGTGCCGGACTCCCGGCGACAGGCGGCCTACGGCATCGGGGCCACGAAGTGGGAGGTGACCCGCGACGTCGTGTTGCCGGCGGCGATCCCGGGCATCATGACGGGGACCATCCTCTCGCTGTCCCGGGCCATCGGCGAGACGGCCCCGATCCTGATGGTCGGCGCCGCCACGTCGATGTTCGTCCCGCCGGACTCGCTGTTGAGCCCCTTCGCGGCGATGCCGATGCAGGTGTTCGACTGGGCGCGGCTCCCCCAGGCCGAGTTCCAGCACGTCGCCGCCGCGGGCGCCGTGGTCCTGCTCACGGTCCTGCTCGCGATGAACGCGACGGCCATCCTCATCAGGAACAAGTACGACGTCAGGTGACCATGAACCCCGAGAACCACCCCGACTCCGACCGGACCGACCACCCCGACCGAATCGAGGACGCCGACCGGACCGACGACTCAGAACGGACCGAGGACGCCGACCGGACCGAGGACGCCGACCGGACCGAGGACGCCGACCGGACCGATTACCCCGAACGGACCGAGGATGCATCGACCCTGAACATAGTGGACGCGGCCGCCGACGGTACGGAGGAGGCGGCGGCCGACGGCACAGTGGAAGCGGCCGCCGACGGCGCAGTGGAAGCGGCCGCCGACGGCACAGTGGAAGCGGCCGCCGACGGGGGCGCCGCGACGGCGCCCGTGGCGGCAGCGGAGACAGACAACCTTTTAGCGTCCCCCGGATCCATCGCCATGAACGACACCGACGCCATGACCGACGCCGACCCGTCCGTCGACCGATCGACCGAGACCACCGCCTCTGGGCTCGGGACCGCGACGAGGAGCCGCGGGACGGGTCGGACCATCATCGAAGCGCGGAACATCAACGTCTGGTACGGCGAGACGCAGGCGCTGACGGACATCTCGATGGAGATCCCCGAACAGGAGGTCACGGCGCTCATCGGTCCCTCGGGGTGCGGGAAGTCGACGTTCCTCCGGTGTATCAACCGGATGAACGACCTCATCGACGTCGCGCGCGTCGAGGGCGAGCTCCTCCTGCACGGCAAGAACGTCTACGACGACGACGTCGATCCCGTGGCGCTCCGCCGCAAGGTCGGCATGGTGTTCCAGAAGCCCAACCCGTTCCCGAAGAGCATCTACGACAACGTCGCCTACGGGCTGGAGATTCAGGGGTACGACGGCGACATCGACGAACGCGTCGAGACGTCCCTCCGCGACGCGGCGCTGTGGGACGAGGTGAAGGACCAGCTCGACGCCTCGGGGCTCGAGCTCTCCGGCGGCCAGCAGCAGCGGCTCTGCATCGCCCGGGCCATCGCCCCGGACCCGGAGGTCATCCTCATGGACGAGCCCGCGTCCGCGCTCGACCCGGTGGCGACCTCCAAGATCGAGGACCTCATCGACGACCTCGCGGAGGACTACACCGTCGTCATCGTCACCCACAACATGCAGCAGGCGGCCCGCATCTCCGACAGGACCGCGGTGTTCCTCACCGGTGGCCGCCTCGAGGAGTTCGGCGACACCTCCAGGATCTTCTCGAACCCCCAGAGCGAGCGGGTCGAGGACTACATCACCGGGAAGTTCGGGTGATCGCGGTGGCGGCCACGTCCCACGCCCGAAGAATGAAATCCTCCGACGGAGTACACTGATCGATGGCACGCAAGGGCTACCAGGCGCAGCTCGCGGAGCTCCGCGAGAACGTCCTCTACATGAGCGAGGTGGTCCTCGATCGCGTCCGGCTGGGGCTGCGCGCGCTCGCGGCGAAGGACGACGAGCTCGCCCGGAAGGTCATCCACGGCGACCACGAGATCAACGAGATGTACCTCGAGCTGGAGCGGGACTGCATCGACCTCTTCGCGCTCCAGCAGCCGGTGGCCGGCGACCTCCGGTTCATCGCCGCCTCCTTCAAGATCATCACCGACCTCGAGCGGGTCGCCGACCTGGCGACGAACCTGGGCGACTACACGCTGCAGGCCGAGCGGGACCTCTACCCGGACGTCGACGTCCAGGGCATCGGCGACGCCGTCGTCGAGATGGTCGACGACGCCATGGAGGCGTACGCGAACGAGGACGTCGAGGCCTGCTTCGCCATCGACGCCCGCGACGACGAGGTCGACGCGATGTGCGAGCGCGCCTCGACCACGGTGGTCCGCGACCTCATCGAGACCGAGATCGACGACGACTCCACCGAGGCGGAGATCGAGGCGCTCCTCCAGGAGGTCTCCCGGCTCCTGTTGACCATCCGCGACCTCGAGCGCGTCGGCGACCACGCGGTCAACATCGCCGCCCGGACGCTGTACATGGTCGAGAACGACGACGAGCTGATCTACTAGGCCAGCGATGGGGCCAGGGCGTCGACATCACACGGACGGACAGGAACAGACAGGTCGCACGAGACCAGAGAGGTGGTCTTCGGGCGGACGACCCTCTTGGTGACTGTTCTCCTCGGTTCCGCGCCAGGATGGTCCCGACGTACTCAGACGCCGCGGTGCTGGAGCTGCTCCTCCTCGGGCATCGTCTCGTTGGCCTGGCCCTTCATGCCGCGGCCGACGCCCCGGGCGACCTCGAGGAGCGCCTCGGGGTCGTCGTAGCTGGTGACGGCCTCGACGATGGCGCGGCCCATCGCCTCCGGGTCCTCGGCGCCGAAGATGCCCGAGCCGACGAAGATGCCGTCGCAGCCGAGCTGCATCATGAGCGCGGCGTCGGCGGGCGTCGCGATGCCGCCCGCGGCGAAGTTGACGACCGGCAGCCGGCCCATCTCGGCGGTCTCGTGGACGAGGTCGGCCGGGGCTTCGTGCTCGCGGGCCCACTCCTCGCGCTCCTCGTGTTCCATCCCCGACAGCTGCCGGATCGCCCCCTGGATGTTGCGCTGGTGGGTGACCGCCTGGTTGACGTCCCCGGTGCCCGCCTCGCCCTTGGTGCGGATCATGGCGGCGCCCTCGTCGATCCGGCGGAGCGCCTCCCCGAGGTCCCGGGCGCCGCAGACGAACGGCGCGGTGAACGCGCGCTTGTCGATGTGGTACCGCTCGTCGGCGGTCGTGAGGACCTCGGACTCGTCGACCATGTCGGCGCCCGCCGCCTCGAGGATCTGCGCCTCGGCGGCGTGGCCGATCCGGCACTTGCCCATCACGGGGATCGAGACCTCGTCGATGATCCCCTCGAGGGCGCCTGGGTCGGCCATCCGGGCGACGCCGCCGCGCTTGCGGATGTCCGCCGGGACCGCCTCCAGCGACATCACCGCCACGGCGCCGGCGTCCTCGGCGATCCGGGACTGCTCGCGGTCGACGACGTCCATGATGACGCCGCCCTTCTGCATCCTGGCGAAGCCGCGCTTGACCAGCTCCGTCCCGCGACGGAGCTCCTCGAGGTCCGTTTCGGTCATATCCCGCCGTTGGTGGCGGGCGCACTTAACCCGTGTCGTTTGACGGATGCGCCCGAAGGTGCGCCGCGGTCGCCCGGAGGACCGACTCCGGGGCGTTTTAGTGCACCCCCGCGGAGACCGTCGTATGGACCCCCGGGGGTTGCTCGAGTCGGACGTTCCGCGGGACGACCTCCCTCGGTACGTCGCCCCGCTGCCCGAACCACTCGAGAACCTGGCGCTCAACCTCGTGTGGGCCGTCGTGGCGATCAACCTCGCCGGCACGGCCTTCGGCTTCTGGTACTACCGGTTCCAGTTCGCCGGGACCCCGACGGTGATGTGGCCGTTCGTCCCCGACAGCCCGTTCGCGACCCTGCTCGTCGCCCTCGCCCTGGCGAGCTGGAAGCTCGGCCGCCCACAGGAGTGGCTGATCGCGCTGGCGTTCTTCGGCAACGTGATCCTCGGCGGGTGGACAGTCTACGTCCACCTCGTGTTCTGGGAGCACTTCGACTACCTCCACTGGTCGATGCGGCACTTCCTCATCTGGAGCCACGCGGCGATGGTGGCCCAGGCGTTCCTCCTGCACCGCATCGGTGACTTCCCGCCGGGGGCCGTCGCCGTCGCCACGCTCTGGTACGCCGTCGACACCACGGTCGACTACTTCGTCCCGGTCCGCGGCGACCTCCACCACACCTGGTTCCCGCCCGACCGCGACGAGGCGATGTTCCTGGGCGCCGACGCACTCGGAGTCGCCGCGGCCGGCGCCGTCCTCCTCCTCGTGCTCGCCCTCTACCTGGCGATGCTCACGCGGGTGAAGAAACAGGAAGTCGGGGGTGTCCGATAGGTTTGTCCGAGCAATCCGAGAGGTGGTCCGAGCAATCCGAGAGGTGGTCCGAGCAATCCGAGAGGTGGTCCGAGCAATCCGAGAGGTGATCCGAGCAATCCGAGAGGTGATCCGAGCAATCCGTGAGGTGATCGGGGCCGCCCGATAGAATGTCGGGGCGATTCGTTCCGGGAGCGGGAGGCCTGACCGTCCAGTCCGACACAGCCACCAGGAAATCATCCGGTCACTGGAGGCCGATTGGAGTAACTTTATGCCCCCCTCGTCCCTCGCCAGGGACAGATGTCGGAACGTAGCATGCCCCACAGGGACGAGCCCCTCTTCGCGATACTCGAGGCTGTCGCCGACAGGCAGGGTGTCGACGTGCTCGAGCTCCCCCCGCTCGGCCACGTGGTCGACACCGACGCGCTGACGACGGTCCTGGCGGACGCCAGCGGGCCGGTGACCGTCTCGTTCCGGTACGAGGGGTCCGAGATAACGGTCGACGACCGCGGCAGGGTCCAGGTAGACGACGTGGCCGCCAGCCCCGTCTCGGACGAAGCCGGCCGACGACGGGCGTAGGCCCAGCCTGGACGCGGGCGTCCGCGGCTGCAAGCGCCGATCACGCAACGACCGGAGCGTATCTCGACTCGAGCGCTGCGGGACCCGGATGCCGAGGGTCGACGGCGAGTACAGACGATTCGAACACGGTAGCGACGGGATTCGGTCAGTCCCGACCAGCCCTCCGAACGGCCAGCAGTGCCGCGGCGAGTACCACGACGACCGCGAGCACGGGCCCGAAGCCGTCCTGTTCCTCCGGCGTCGACGCCGAGGTGGAACCATCGTCGGGTTCACCGATCGCGATCTGGCCCGCTTCGACGCCCTCGACCGCGACGATCCCACCGTCGACACCCTCGAAGGCCACCTCGAGGGCGACGGTGGTGTTCTCGCCGGCGTCGAGCGTCACCTCCGGTTCGTCGATCAGGTCGCCGTCGAGGGTCACCGCGAGCGAGTCGGTCGCCTCCTCGTCGCCCGGGTTCTCGACGGTGACGTACACCGTGGTCTCGTGACCCTCGCGGACCCAGTCCGCGGGCACCTCGGCGTCGACCACCTCGACGCTACCGGTCGCCGACGGTGTCTCCTTTGCCGGTGTATTCGGGGATTCGGTCGGTTCCGTCCGTTCCGACGTCTCTGTCGGGGACTGGGTCGGCGTCGATCCGGGCGTCTCCGTCTCGGTCTCCGTCTCCGTCTCGGTCCCCGTCTCCGTCTCGGTCCCCGTCTCCGTCTCGGTCTCCGTCGCCGTCGGCGTCGGTTCAGGCGTCCCGGTCTCGGTCTCCGTCGGTGTCGGGGAGTCCTCGTCGTCGTCGACCGTCCCCGAAACGCTTCCGTCATCGTCCCCCCCGGCGTCGTCACCGTCGTCGACGGCATCGTCGTCGCTGTCGTTGGCGTGCGGTGGCGGGCCACCGCCGCGATCGTCGTCACCGTCGTCGAACGGGGGCGGCCCACCGCCACCATCGTCGTCGGCGAATGGGGGTGGCCCACCACCTCCGTCGTCGTCGGCGAACGGGGGCGGTCCGGCGCCTCCGTTGTCGTCGCCATCACCTTCGTCGTCTCCGTCGTCGTGGTTGCCGAGGAGCCACGACACGTCTGCGACGACTCCGCTATCCAGGTCGCCGGTGGCGCCTCCCAGTTGCCCTGTCCCATCGACGGCGAGCGCACTCCCCCCGACCGGGACGGCCCCGACGGGGCCGACTCCGACCGCCACCGCGACGGTCACCGCGACCACCACGACCCCCAGGGGACCGAATCCGCCACTCCCGTGCATACCCCCACCTCGGGCGACGCCACGATTGTTACGTGCCGCGAAGTCCCGGTAAGCCGACGTTATCCCGGTCGGTCGCGTGTCCGTTCCCGGATGACGTCCTTTGTCAGTACACGCGAGCGCCGTTGGGGACCTCCCGTTCTGGCTGGAGGTGGACGACGTCGCCGCCCCCGTCGTCGACGCCGGTGACCAGGCACTCGCTCTCGAAGCCGGCGATGGTGACGGTGCCGAGGTTGACGACAGCCACGACCTGCCGACCGCGCAGGTCGTCGGGGTCGTACAGCTCGGTGAGACCCGCGGCCGACTGCCGCGTCTCGCCGCCGAAGTCGACCTCCAGTTTGTAGAGTGGCTTCCGGGCCTCGGGGAACGGTTCGACGCTGGTGATCTCGCCGACACGCATCTCGACGTCCTCGAGGAACGCCGCGGGGTCGACGTCTGGGACCTCGATGCCCATGGGTGACCCGGGGACGGCAAGTCCATAAACGTGAACCGTCGTCCGTCGCCAGCCCACGTCCGACCACGTCCGTTCCCGGAGCGGATGGGGTGGCACGCCCGCTGCACACCGTCGAGTCATTTATATCCGGGCCTGAACGACGTTCAAACGGCCATGGGACCGCTCATGGATCCGTCATCATCACCATCACCGGCTCGGTCGCGAACGGGGCGCCCGTCGCGGTCGAGCCCATCACACCCGCCCGGTCACGGGCAGATCACCAATGCAAGATACAGCGAAATACCTCGTTCACGCGGACATCGCCGCCGACGGTGTCGTCGAACGCTCGGACGTCGTCGGCGCGGTCTTCGGACAGACCGAGGGCCTCCTCGGCGACGAGCTCGACCTCCGGGAGCTGCAGGACGCCTCCAAGGTCGGCCGCATCGACGTCGACGTCGACTCGCAGAACGGCCAGTCGTTCGGCCGGATCACCATCGCGACGAGCCTCGACCAGGTCGAGACGGCCATCCTCGGGGCCGCCCTCGAGACCATCGACCGCGTCGGCCCCTGCCGGTCGACCATCGAGGTCCGGCGGATCGAGGACGTCCGGGCGGCCAGGCGCCGCGAGGTCGTCGAGCGGGCGAAGACGCTCCTCGGGGAGGCCTTCGAGGGGTCGATGCCCTCGAGCCGCGACCTCGTCGAGGAGGTCCGCGAGGCGATCCGGGTCGAGGACATCACCGACTACGAGGGGCTCCCGGCGGGCCCCCACGTGGCGGACTCGGACGCCATCGTCGTCGTGGAGGGTCGCGCCGACGTCCTGACGCTCCTCCGCTACGGGATCAAGAACGCCGTCGCGGTTGAGGGCACGAGCGTCCCGGACGCGGTGGCAGAGCTCACCGCCGAGCGGACCGTGACGGCCTTCCTCGACGGCGACCGCGGCGGCGAGCTCATCCGCAAGGAGCTCGCCCAGGTCGGCGACGTGGACTACGTCGCCTTCGCCCCGGAGGGCCGCTCGGTCGAGGACCTGGCCCGACACGAGGTCATGGCGGCGCTCCGCGAGAAGGTCCCCTACGACCGTCTAGACGAGGGCGCTGGGGCAGACGACGGTGACGGCCGACCCGACGGTCCGTCGCCGTCCGCCGGTGGCCCAGGCGTCGACGCCGACCGGGGGACGGGACCGCCGGCCGCCAGAGAACCCGGTCGGGAAGGAGTGATCGGACCCGGCGGAGATGGCGGTCCGGCCGGTCAGACCCGTGAGACCCGTGAGGCCGGTGCCGGAAGGGACCCAGAGACCGTGGACGACGACGGTGCGCCGACCGACGCGGGTCTCGGAACGGGATCGGCTCCGACGGCCGATCCCCCCACCGACGCGACCGCCGCTGTCGAACCGACGAACGACAAGGCGGACTCGGTCGCCGACGACGGTGCGGACTCGGTTACCGACGACGGTGCGGACTCGGTCACCGACGACGGTGCGGACTCGGTTACCGAAGACAGTGAGACCAGGCCGGACGACGAGGCGTCCGGTGGGGGCCGGACCGACGAGGGTGGGCCTCCACGGACGCTCCGTGGCCACGTCCGCGAGGTCGTCGGCGAGGGGAGCGGGACGGTACGGCTCCTCGATCCGGAGCTCGGGGTCATCGAGGCCGGGGAGGCCGGCGAGGCGTTCGACCTCGCCGTCGACGCGGAGGAGCCACCCTGGGCGGTCGTCGTCGACGGCGAGCTCGACCAGCGGCTGCTCGACGTGGCCGCCCAGCGCGGCGTCGACCACCTCGTCGGGGCCTCGACCGGGGAGTTCGTCAAGCAGCCGACGAGCGTCAGGATCCGGACGGCGGACCAGCTACTCGCGGCGAACGAGGCGTAGCGCGTCGGTCCCGTCGCGGTAGAAACCCTCGAGGCGCGCCACCCGCTCGAAGCCGAGCTCCCGGTAGAACCGCAGCGCAGTCTCGTTCTCGGCGGGCGTCGCGACGCCGAGGGCCGACGCGTCGGTCGCCTCGGCGACGGCCTCGACCAGTGCCCGACCGTGCCCGCGCCGACGGTGACCCGGGGCGACCGCGAGCTCGGAGATGGTGGCCCGGTCCGCCGTGCCGCTCGCGGGGAACGCGACGGCGTACCCGACGACGAGGTCGGCCTGTCCCCGGTGGCCGTCCAGCCCGATGCGATGGGTGCGGCCAGGATCGACGGCCACCCGACCGACGAAGACCCCGGCGTCGGCGATGGCGGCGTCGACGAGGTCCGGATCGGCGTAGGTGAGCAGCCCCTGCAGCGTCCGGACGACGGGGGCGTCGGCCGGTCCCATGGGCCGGACCTGGCGGGGCATCACAGGTCAGGCCCACACGAGGACGACGGCGGCGGCGAAGATTCCCGCCGACAGCGTCGCGAGCAGGTTCACGCCCTGGTTGTCGAGGCGTTCGCCCTCGAGGGTCGCGCCGAGCAGGCTGTCGACGGTCATGCCGACGGTCCCCGCGAGCAGGACGGCGACGGTCGCGAGGGGCCCGAGGACGAAGAAGTAGCCGCCGAGCCCGGCGATGATCCCCGCGCCGACCAGCCCCGCCACGACCCCCTGCCAGGTGACGCCGCCGTCGGTGCCGGGGTCGACGCGCTCGAAGGTGGTGATGAGCCGCGGATCGTCGAAGAGGCCGCCG
>SLIW01000450.1 GCA_007135435.1 Natronomonas sp. | reverse complement strand
GTAGACGAGCATCGCCGACCGGAGCTGCTTGCGGGCGTGGTACAGCGACCCGACCTCGGTCTGGAGCGTCTCGAAGGTGGTCTCGGTGTCGCTCCCGACCTCGAGCGCGCCCGTGACGAGGCCCACCGTCTGTTGGGCGAGCGGCGTGCCGACGCGGTCGACGAACCGGTCGAGCGCCTCGTGTCGGGTGTCGGCGTCCGTGCTGCCCGTCGTCAGGCCGAGCCGGAATCCGAGGTCGTCGACGTCCCGCCCGAGGGCGCCGAAGTCGACCTCGCGGGCGACGGTCTCCACCGCCGGGGCGAACGGCGTACCGAGGCTGACGTGGCCCGCGACGGCGTGGACGAAGTCGCGGATCTCCCGGTCCTTCGCATCGTCCAGCTGGGCCCGCCTGAGCGCGACACCGCCGACCGGCAGCCCGTAGGCGGCGTACCCCAGGAGGACGACGTTGAACGCGGGCTCGCCCAGGACCCACAGTCCACCGGCGACCACCATCGCCGGCAGCGCGAACACCACCGCCGCGCTCGCCGGGTTCGTGGTGGCCGTTCGGACGAGGTCGACCCCTCCCGGTCTGTCGTACGACGGCGCCTGGTTCGGCGGCCGGAGGTTTGCCACGAGGAGGGCCGCACACATCCCGACGACGAGCACGAACGCCGCGCTCCCGTAGATGAGCACCGTCCGGACCGTGGGCGAACCCGGGAGCCGGGTCGGCGCGGAGAGTCCCGGGGCGAGGACGCTCATCACGGTCACTATGACCACCAGGAGCGCCGGGAGCACCAGCAGGACGATGAACAGCTCCGCCAGGAGCTCGAGGAAGTCCCCGGCGCGCTTTCTGGCCCGGGACTGCTGGTGTGAGAGCATCCGCGACTCCATCCGGAGGTAGCCGCGGAGGGCGTCCGACCCCTGGTTCGCGTGCTCGCGGAACTTCAGGAGGAACGGCGCGAGCAGGTCCCTCGAGGGCGTCTCGCGGGCGACGCTCCGCAGGCCGGCGTCGAGGCTGCCGGTCAGCGCCGCCTTCCCGAGGATGCGGTCGAACGCGGCGCTCGTCTCCCCGTAGGCGTCCTGCTCGGCGACCGTCCGGAGCATGGTGTGCCGGTCGTCGCTGCCGTCGGCGAGCACCCGCAGGTACCGGACCGCCCCCGGCAGGCTCCGCTCGATCGCCGCCCGGCGGGCGGCCGCCCGCCACCGCAGGTACGTGCCGCCCATCCAGACGGTCGTCCGCTTCGCCACGCCGCCGGCGAGGAGGGCGACCAGGGCCGCGGCGTACGGCCTGGGTACCGACGGGGGGCTCACCGCGAGCCTGTTCAATCCCGGCGTCGCCGCGTGGAGCGTACGCCCGGCCGCCACGAGCGTCGCGTCGGGTAACGCGAGCACCACGACGAGGGCGAGCGAGCCGACCACGACGCCGAGCGCCCACGACAGACCGTACACGCGAGCGAGGTAGGTGTCGAAACCGATGCCGAGTGCTGCACCCCGGTAGCGAACGCGATCGCCGTCGTGTCGCGAGCGGTCGGCGTGCCGCGAGAAGAGGGCGTAGAGCCCGCGGTCGAGCCTCCGGACGGTCTCAGTCATCGCCACGGGCCCGGCTCCGCTCGATCCGCTCGACGGTCGCCGCCTCGTCGGTCCGGAGGTCGCTCAGGAAGCCGAACAGGGTGTCGACGTCGGTGAGGTCCTCCCGCACCAGGTACTCCACGTAACCGTGCTTCCGATGGAACTCGGCTTCGACCTCGGCGACCGATCGGTCCGTCATCCGGGCGATCCGTTCGAAGACGTACAGCCCCCGGGTCAGCTCGGGCTCACCGGCAACCGTGCCCCGGTCGACGTCGGCGTTCACCGTCCGTCCGCCTCCAGTTTGCCGATCGCCGGGGGTGTCACCGGCACCGACTGTACCATCTGGGGTGTCACCGGCACCGGCGCGACCACCTGCGACGTCATCGACACCGGCACGACCACCTGCGGCGTCACCGACACCGGTGCGACCACTTACGTCGGCACCGGCTCTGGAGGTCTCCCCGACAGGGACGTCAGCCAACCCACCGGCCGGCGAGTGGCCCGTCCGGTTCCCGGTCGCCCCGGGGTCCTGTCCATCGTAGGCGAAGTCCCAGCCGTCGTCCGTCCGCCGGCCGAGGAGCACGTTGTAGTGGACGACGGTGCCGTCCTTCTCGATCGTCCGGGTCTCCCGACCCAGTCGCGCGGCCTCCTCGGCGGAGAGCAGCTCGACGACCTCGCCGACGTACCGCTCGCCGTCGACGTGCTTCGGGAAGACCACCAGGTCGATCTCCCGGAGCAGGTAGGCCGGGAGGCCCTTCTCGACGACCCGGTTGACGAGCTTCTCGACGTCCTCCGCGTGGGTAGTGCCGATGACGCCGTGGCCCGTCTGGAGCACCTCGCCGAACGTCTCGAAGGACTCCGCCGAGTTCACCTCCGCGATGACCTCCACGTCCGGATTGAGGTAGTTCGTCTCCGTCATCAGGTCGGCCATCGAGACGTGCTTGTACTCGTCGGCGTGTTCGCGAGTGGTCAACGAGACGCCGGTCTCGTGTGGCAGGAGGACCTCTCGGGAGCC
>SLIW01000390.1 GCA_007135435.1 Natronomonas sp. | reverse complement strand
TCTGCACCGGCTCGCGAGAGGCTCGATGGATGGAACCGCACGACCCGTGACGAGGATCGAACACTGCCCCGAGCCGGATAGAGAGGCCGGCGTCAGGACCGCTCGCCGACCAGACGCTCGACCCGGACGAGCCCGTCGGCGTCGGCGGGGTCCTTGTCGTCTCTGACGCCCACGAACCGCGGGAACCGGAGGGCGTAGCCGGACGAGTAGGTCGGCGAGCGCTGGATCTCCTCGTAGCCCACCTCGAAGACGACCGCCGGCTCGAGGTCGACCTCCTGGCCCGACTGGGCGCGGACGTGCGGCTCGAGCAGCTCGTAGATCTCGGCGAGCTCCTCGTCGGTGAAACCCGTCGCCACCTTGCCGATGGTCGCGAGGCCGTCGTTGCGGTCGTCGGGGTTACCACCGGCCTGGTCGCCGTCGGCCGAGTCGCCTCCCGACGCCCGCCCATCGGTCCGGACCGACAGAAGGAACGTGCCGAAGAGGTTCGCCCGCCGGCCCTCGCCCCACTCCGCTCCCGTGACGATCAGGTCGAGGGTCTCGACGTCGGGCTTGCGCTTCAGCCAGTTCTTCCCGCGCTTGCCGGGCGTGTACGCCGACTCCGGGTTCTTCAGCATGACCCCCTCGTGGCCCGCCTCGACGGCGGCCTCCTCCACGGCCGCGATCTCGTCGGGGTCGTCGGTGACCACCAGCTCCGAGACGCCGTCGTCGAGGAGCCCCGACAGGCGGCGGTGGCGTTCGGCGAGCGGCGCCTCGAGGAGGTCGTCCCCGTCTGCGTGCAGGCAGTCGAAGGCGTACAGCTCGACCGCGACGGCCTCGCGGGTGGCGGCGACGTCGTGTTTCCGGCGGAAGCGCCGGAGGACCTCCTGGAACGGCAGCGGGTCGCCCTCGTCGTCGATCGCGACCACCTCCCCGTCGAGGATCGCTGGGGCATCGAGGCGAGCGTCCACGAACTCGACGACCTCCGGGAGGGCGTCGGTGACGTCCTCGAGGTTGCGGGAGAACACCCGCGGCGCCCCACCGTCACCGGGGTGGTGGACCTGGACGCGGGCGCCGTCGTACTTCGTCTCGACGGCGGCCTCGTCCCACGACTCGAGGGCGTCGACGGCGGCACCCGCCTGCGCCAGCATCGCCTTGACCGGGCGGCCGACCGCGAGCCGGAGGTCCGCGAGGCCCTCGACCCCCTCGTCGCGGGCGACCTCCGCGACGAGCCCGCAGTCGTTGGTGACCTGGATGGCCCGCTCCACCTCGTCGACGGGGACGTCGAACGCCTCCGCGACGGCGTCGCGGACGGTCCCCTCGCCGACGCCGACGCGCATCTCCCCGAGGACAAGCCGCGCGAGGAAGCGCGCCTCGATCGGCTCAGCGCGGTTGAACAGGCCGAACAGCGTGTCGCGCTTCGTGTCGGTGCTGCCCGCGCCTTCTGCCGCCGCGATCGACCGGAGCGCCCCGTCGACCTCGGCGACGGTGAGTCCGTCGCCGTCATCGCTCGCCGCTCCGCCGTCACCCCCATCGTCACTCGCTCCTCCACCGTCGTCGCCAGCGTCAGGGGCACCGACACCGAAGGCCGCCAGCCCACGCTGGCCACCGAGGTCGAGCGACTCGGCGACGGCGCCGATCTCCCCGACCGACGCCAGCCGGTCCTCGACGTCGGCGGCGGTGACGTTCGGCCCGGCGGCCCGCGCGAGGGCCTCGTAGCACAGCGCCGGGCCGACGTCCAGCTTCGTCGCGTCGTGGGCTGGCACGACCCGTCCCTGGACGAACCGGGCGACGACGTCCAGGTCCGCCCCCGCCTCGACGAAGAGGTCGGCCACCAGCGCGACCGTCTCCAGGTCCGCCTGCTCGGCCTCCATCTCGGCGGCACGCTCGGCGAAGGTCCGGAACCGCATCGTCGGCGGGTATGCGGGACGGCGGATTAAACGCCCCGGAACGCGAATGGCGAATCGCGGTTCGTGGATCGTAGATCCCGGATCGAGGATCACGGGTCGCGGGTCGCGGGTCGCGAATCGCAAATCGCGGATCGCGAATCGCAAATCGCGGATCGCGGCTCAGTAGACGTCCTCGATCTCCGGCTCGACGTGGCTGTGTTCCTCCCCGGGGAACTCGCCTGACTCGACGGCGTCGACGTACCCGTCGACGGCGCGCTCCATCTCGGCGCGGACGTCGCCGAAGGTCCGCGAGAACGGCGCGGTCCGCTCGGACAGCCCGATGACGTCGTCGATCACGAGCACCTGGCCGTCGCAGTCCGGGCCGGCGCCGATGCCGATCGTCGGGATCGACAGCGCGTCGGTGACCGCGCCGGCGAGGTTCGCGGGGACGTGCTCGAGGACCAGCGAGAACGCCCCGGCCGACTCGTGCTCGCGGGCCAGGTCCAGGATCCGCCGGGCGGACTCCTCGTCGGTCCCCTGGCGGAACAGGCCGGTCTCGTTCTCGCGCTGGGGCGTCAGGCCCAGGTGGGCCTGCACGGGGACGCCGAGTTGGGTCAGCGTCCGGGTCAGGTCGACGGTGTGCGGGCCGCACTCCAGCTTGATCGCGTCGGCGCCGGCCTCCTTGAGCATCCGACCGCAGTTGTCGATCGCGTCCCCCTCGTCACCGCCGAACGAGAGGAACGGCATGTCCGCGATGACGAGCGCGTCCTCGGTCGCGCGGACGACCGCGGCGGTGTGGCTGGCCATCTCGTCGACGGTGACCGGGAGCGTCGAGTCGTAGCCGAGCTGGGTGTTCCCCACCGAGTCGCCGACGAGGATCATGTCCACGCCCGCGGCGTCGACGATCCGGGCGGTCGGCGCGTCGTAGGCGGTGAGCATCGTGATCGGCTCCTCGCCCGCCTTCGCGCGGATGTCCTTCGCTCGCATGGTTGGAGGTGGCGCCGGCCGACGGTTAAACGCTGTCGCTCTCGGGGCGAGTAAACGGGGTGCGGGTGGGGTACCCGACTGATCCACCCGACCACGGCGGGCGCGATTCGACGCCGACGATCCCCCAGCCCGTCACGGCAGTCCGCCGGAGAGGAATCCCTCGCCAGAAACCGTAACCGCTTACCCGGCCACGCGCGGACCTCGGCCAGACCATGCCGACACCCGTCCGGACGACCGACCCCGAGGGCGTCGACTACGGGTGGGTGCTGCAGACGACGTTCGTCCTCACCATCGTCGTCGGGGCGCCAGTGGTTGCCCTGCTGTCGCTGCTGGTCGAGTTGCCCACATGGACGCAGCGGGCGAACTTCGCCATCCGCGTCGGCGCCGTCGTCTGGCTCTGTCTCGGCGTGGCGGTCTACCTGTACGCCCGGAGCCACTCCGAGACGTAGAGGAAGTCGACGCCGGCGCGGTCCGCCGTCCGCTCGTCCCGCTCCCCGTCGCCGACGAACAGCGCCGACGCCGGGTCGGCGTCCAGCCGCCGGATCGTCTCCAGGAGCGGCTCCGGGTCCGGCTTCTCGGTCGCGACGGTGTCCCTCCCCACGACAGCGTCGCGGTCGACGCCCGCGATCCCGTGGGTCTCCAGCGCGAGCCTGGCAGCCTCCTCACAGTTGAGGGTGCAGACGCCGACGGCAATGGGTCCGCCGCTGGAGCCGGGGACGGTATCCGCCGCCGGCAACCGCTCCGAGCGACGGGCCCCCTCCCGCTCGTGCCTGGCGATGACCCGCTCGACCGCCGGCCGGTGGCCCGCCTCGTCCGCCACCTCCAGGATCGTCCAGAGGTCCCGCGGCGGGTCGACGCCGCGCTCGTGGAGCGCCGCGCGCGCCTCGGCGGCGACGGCGTCCCAGTCGACGGCCAGCCGGACGAGCGTCCCGTCCAGGTCGAAGACCACGGGACGGCCGTCGTGGTTCACGCGTCGGTCCCCGCGCCCATCGCCCGTTCGGCCGCCTCCACCACGTCCGTGACCGGCACGTCGGGGGCGAGCACGAGGAAGGCGCCCTGGTCGCCCGAGAGGACGCGGACCGCGACGACGTTCCCCATGTAGGTCACGAACGCGCGGGCGCCGCCCGAGTCGATGAAGAGGTCCTCGAAGAGCTCCCGCTCGGTGAAGTCGAGGTGGACGTACGAGTGAATCCTGGCGAAGTGCTCCTCGCGGGTCTCTGCGTCAGGGTAGAGCGCGTCGACCCGCTCGTCGACGTGCACCGTCGAGAACGAGTCGTCGTCGTAGACGACACAGACGAGGAACCCGTCTTCCCCGGCCGCGTCCGATACCGCCTCCAGGACGGCGTCGACGTCGAAGTCCACGAGTCCGCCGTCGCGCTCGAGTGCCATTGGGAGGTCTGGGTGGTTCGGGAGCATAAACGTGCGGAAGTGCGATCCGGCCCTGGCGTGGATGCGGTCCTGCGAACAGACGAGTAACCCATCGGAGGGACGACCGACGACCGCAGGGACGACCGACGACCGCAGGGACGACCGACGACCGCAGGGACGACGGTCGAGTATCGGTTCAGCCGAGGAGCTCGCGGGAGATGATCTTCTTCTGGATCTCCGAAGTGCCCTCGTAGATCGTGGTGATCTTCGCGTCGCGGTAGAGCCGCTCGACGTCGAAGTCCTTCGTGTAGCCGTAGCCGCCGTGGATCTGGACGGCCTCGTTCGTGACGTCGACCGCCGCCTCGCTGGCGACGTACTTCGCGGTGCTGGCGGCCAGCGCCGGCGGCTCGGCGCCGTCGAGCTGCCGCGCCGCGTCGTAGGTCAGGACCCGTCCGGCCTGGGTCCGCGCGTGCATGTCGGCCAGCTTGTGCCGGATGGCCTGGAACTCGGCGATGGGCTGGCCGAACTGCTCGCGCTCGCCGGCGTAGTCGACGGCGAGGTCCAGTGCCGACTGGGCGAGCCCCACCGACTGGGCGGCGATCCCGACGCGGCCGCCGGTGAGGATCGACAGCGCCGCAGAGAGCCCGCCGCCGACCGGCGTCAGGCGGTTCGACTCCGGGATGCGGACGTCCTCGAAGACGAGCGTGGTGGTGTCGCTGGCCCGGAGCCCGAGCTTCTCCTCCTTCTTGCCGACCGAGAGTCCGTCGGCGTCCTTCGGGACGACGAACTGGGTGATCGTACCGGGGTCGTCCGCCTCGGTCTTCGCGAAGAGGATGACGACGTCGCAGCGCTCGCCGTTGGTGATCCACTGCTTCGTGCCGTCGACGACGTACTCGTCGCCCTCGGGGCGGGCGACCGTGGACATCTCGGCCGGGTTCGAGCCCGCGTGGGGCTCCGACAGGGCGAACGCCCCGATCGGCCGGCCGTCCGACATCTCCGGGAGCCACCGCTCCTTCTGCTCGTCGCTGCCGAACGTCGCGATGCACGAGGTCGCCAGGCAGTGGACCGACAGCGCGGTGGCGACCGCGAGCTGCCCGTAGGCCACCTCCTCGTTGGCGATGGCGTAGGTCAGGCCGTCGACGTCGAGGCCGCCGTACTCCTCGGGGACGGTCAGCGCTGTCAGCCCGAGCTCCGCGAGCCCGTCCCACACCTCCTCGGGGAACGTCTCGGTCTCGTCCGCCTCCCGCGCCGTCGGTCGGATCTCCTCGCGGGCGAACGACCGGACGGTCTGGCGGATCGCCCGCTGTTCCGGCGTCAGCTCCATGCCGGTCCCTGGGCCGCCGGCGGCAAAAAGCGTCCGCTCGTCGATCCACGCAGTTCCATCTCCAGTATCGGCGCGATCAGATCGAGCACCCCCAGGTCAGCCGGTTATCCGTCCCGCAGGAACGACACGATCTCCTCGCCGTCCGCGTCGAGGCCGCCGGCCTGGGCGGCGGTCGGGGAGCCGCCTCCCCCGCCGCCGAAGGCGTCGGTGAGCTCCTCGACGACGTCACCGGCGTCGACCTCCCCCGTGGTGCCCACCGCGAGGCGGGCGTCCTCGGTGACGCCCACGAGGACGTCCACACCGTCGGGGAGGTCGCGGACCCGCTCGGACAGGACGTTCGCGTCCGTGTCGACGACGCCCGCCGCCCACGTGTGTCCGTCACGCTCGAACGCGTCTCCCGCGAGCTCGACGAGGCGGGCGTCCAGCACGCGCGCCCGGAGGTCGTCGCGCTCGGCGATCGCCTCCTCGCGCTCGTCGGCGAGCCGCTCGACGGCGTCCGTGAGCTCCTGGACGTTCGTCCCGAGGGCGCCCGCCGCCCCCAGGGCCGCCTCCTTCTCGGTCACGCGTCGCTCCACGCCCGGGCGACCGACGGCGAACTCGATCCTTGTCAACCCCTCGCCGGGGTTCGACCGACTCAGCAGCGTCACCGGGCCGAGCTCCCGCGTGTTCGAGACGTGGGTCCCGCCGCAGGCGGCGGCGTCCCAGCCGTCCACCTCGACGACGCGGACGGTCTCGCCCGCGATGCCCTCCTCGGTCTTGGCGTTGAACGCGACGTCCTCGCGGCCGAGCGCCTCCTCGCGGGGGAGTCGCTCCCAGGTGACCTCCCGGGAGTCCCAGACGCACCGGTTGACGAGCCGTTCGAGCTCGACCAGCGTGACGTCGTCGACATCGGTCGACGTCTCGAAGTCCACGCGGACCTTCTCGGGGGTAATCCCGAAGCCGCCGTAGCCGAGGTCGTCCATGACGCGCCGACCAGCGCCGTACAGGACGTGGCTGGCGGTGTGGGCGCGCATGCAGTACCGCCGGAACTCGGGGTCGATCCGTGCCTCGACCAAGTCTCCCTCCTCGATCGTGCTCTCGACGTGGTGGACGACCGAGCCGTCGACGGTCTGGACGTCCAGGACCTCGAGCCCACCGATCGTGCCGCGGTCTGCGGGCTGGCCGCCACCCTCCGGGTAGAAGTACGTCTCCGAGAGGACCACCGCGTCGCCCCCCTCGTCGACCGTCGCCTCGAAGGTGAGCGTCCCGGGGTCCTCCGCAGCCTTCGACAGAGCCATCGGTAGCGAGTGAGGCGGTGACGACGGAAATACCAACTGATTCGCCTCGGTGTGGTGACGCCCGGGTGCGGATGGATCGGTGTCCTCATCCGGATTCGTCCGGATGGCCCTAGAAGAACACGGTGCCGTGGTGGCGTGGCCGGTCGTCGCGGTCCTTCGTCTCGGAGGTCTCCAGGCGGACCGCGAGCTGTGCGCGCAGGTCGCCCGCCGGGATCAGCTCGTCGACCTGCATCGTGCTGGCCTGCTTCTCGATGTCGACGTACCGGTCGAACTCCTTCTTGGCGGACTCGACGAAGGCCTCCCTCGCCTCGTCGTCCATCTCCTCGAGCTGGCCGCCGAAGAGCGCGTGGACCGCGGCCTCCGGGCCCATCACCGAGATCTCGGCGGAGGGGAGCGCGAGGGTCGCGTCGGGACCGAACGACGGGCCGGCCATCGCGTAGATGCCGGCGCCGTAGGCCTTGCGCGTGATGACGCAGAACTTGGGGACCTGGGCGTTGGAGGTGGCGTAGATGAACTTCCGGCCCTTGCGGAGGACGCCCTCCTTCTCGACCTGCGAGCCGATCATGTAGCCCGGGGTGTCACAGAGGTACACCAGCGGGACGTTGTAGGCGTCGCAGGTCCAGACGAAGCCGGCGCCCTTGTCGGCGGAGTCGGGGAAGATGGCGCCGGAGACGTGCTCGGGCTGGTTGGCGACGACGCCGACGACCCGGCCGTCGATCCGCCCGAGGCCGGTCACGAGCTCCGGGGCGAAGTCGGGTTTGACCTCCACGAAGGAGTCACGGTCGACGAGCCGGGCGATAACCTCGTGGACGTCGTAGGCGCGGTTCGGCTCGTCGGGGATGACGGCGTCCAGGCTGTGGGGGTTCTTGGCCGGCGGCCTCGCCGGTGCCGTGGGGGGTCGCTCGGCGTAGTTCTGCGGAAGGAGCCGCAGGAGCTCCTTCGCACGCTCGGCGGCGGTCTCCTCGTCGGGCACCACCAGGTCGGCGCTCCCCGAGTGCCTCGCGTGGACCTCCGGGCCGCCGAGCGACTGCATGTCGATCTCCTCGCCGGTCATCGCCCGGACGATGCGGGGGCTCGCGATGGCCATCCCCGAGATGTCCTCGACCATGATGAGGAAGTCGCAGAAGACGGGCGTGTAGGCGGAGCCGGCGACGTCCGGCCCGTAGAGGACGCCGATCTGGGGGATCTGCCCCGACATGCGACACTGGTTGTAGAACATCTTGCCGCCGCGGTACCGGCCCATGTGCGTCTCGCCCGGCTCGCGCTCCTCGCCGTTCAGCCGGGCACCGGTGGAGTCGACGAGCCGGAGCATCGGGATGCCGAGGTCCATCGCACGCTCCTGGATGCGGAGGACCTTCTCGACGCCCATCTTGCCGAGCGAGCCGGCCTTGACGGTGTAGTCGTTGGCGGTGAACGCCACCTTCCGGTCGTCGATCGTCCCGACGCCGGTGACCAGGCCGTCGGCGGGGAGCTCGTCGTCGGCGTCGTGCCGGGCGAAGGTGCCGTCCTCGTAGGCGATCTCGTCGAAGATCATGTCGAGACGCTCGCGGACGAACAGCTTGCCCAGCTCGTCGATCTTCTCGAAGCCGCGGTCGGGCCCGCCGCCCAGGATATCCTCGATCTCCGCGCGGAGGGCCTCCTCGCGCTCGGTGACGACCGCGCCCTCGTCGTCCCAGTTCGCGCCTGCCTCCGCAAGCGTGCCGGCGTCGCCGACCAGCTCGACGTCGGTCCCGAGGTGCTCGGAGACGACCGTCGCGATGGCCTGGGCGGTCTCCTCGTCGATGTCGGCGTCGATGCGGATCTCCATGGTTGCTCCGGTGGCGGGGTGGTGTCGTCGGGGTGGCGTACTGATCGACCTGTGGAGCCGCGGCGGCGACGCCACGGCATCGCACCGCTGAAGCGGCGGCGGTCGCACACCTCCGCTGCAGACCAGAAACTCACTGTGTGTTTAGAGTTTCTACGTCGCTCGTATGCCAGGATATACCAACGCAGCGTAAAAACGTTGTGGGTCCCTACAGGTCCGACGACGCTCGACGGCATCGGAACCGAGTCGTCTGCCCGGTGACGTGGCCTGCCTGGTACCGAATGCCCAGTCCCTACCAGACGGCACGCATCACCTTCGCGAACGGCGACGAGACGTCGAGGCTCGCGCCCGCAGCAACTTTATGGCCGTGTACTGTTTATCCAGCGCATGACCATCGGCGAGAGCGAGCTGCACGACCTCATCCGGGAGTCGGTGCGGGGCATCGCCGCGGAGTTCGACCGCGAGTACTGGCACGAGCATATCCAGGAGAAGACGTTCCCGACCGAGTACTGGCAGGCGCTCGCCGACGACGGGTGGCTCGGCGTCACGATCCCGGAAGAGTACGGGGGCGAGGGGCTCGGGATGCTCGAGATGTCCATCATCATCGAGGAGCTCTCGCGCGGCGGCGGCCAGGGCGGGATCATCTTCGTCCTGACGCCCGTGTTCGGCGGCATCGGCATCCAGCGCCACGGCACCGAGGCCCAGAAGGAGCACTACCTCACCCGGATCGCCGACGGCGAGATGCGGTTCTGCATGGCGCTGACCGAGCCGCGCGCGGGGACGAACACGCTCAACATCGAGACCTTTGCCGAGCGTGACGGCGACCAGTTCGTCGTCGACGGCGAGAAGACGTTCATCAGCGGCGTCGAGAACGCGGACGCGATGCTGCTCGTCGCCCGGACCTCCGAGTTCGACTCGTCCAATCCGACCCACGGCGTCACCCTCTTCGTGGTCGACGAGCCGACCGAACGCGAGGGGATCTCCCTCTCCGAGCTCGACACGACGGTCCCCTGGTTCGAGCGGCAGTACCACGTGCAGTTCGACGGCCTCACGGTCGACGAGGAAGACGTCCTCGGGACGGAGGACGGCGGGCTGTACCTGCTGTGGGACACCCTCAACACCGAGCGGCTCGGCGGGGCGGCCTCCGCACTCGGCGGCGGCCTCCGGGCGATCGACCTCGCGGTCGACTACGCCTCCGACCGGGAGGTCTTCGGCCAGCCCATCGGTGCCCACCAGGGCATCCAGCATCCCATCGCCGAGTCCTACGCGAAGCTGATGGCCGCCCGCGAGATCCTCTACAAGGGCGCGAAGAAGTGGGACGAGGGCGAGGAGTGCGGGCTCGAGGCCAACGTCGCGAAGCTGCTCACCTCGCGGGCGGGCACCGAGGCCGCCGACCGCGCGATCCAGACCCACGGCGGCAACGGCTTCACCCACGAGTACGAGGTCTACGACATCTGGCAGAACCTCCGGTTGACCCAGACCGCCCCGGTCTCCAACGAGATGGTGCTGAACTTCATCGCCGAACACCAGCTGGGACTCCCGCGATCCTACTGAGGACCGTCCACGTCCGTAAAGCGGACGGTCCCGACGACCCGGACCTTGGATGTGCTCGTCACACCGAGCGAGACAGCACGAGCGGGATAGCACGAGCGGGATAGCACGAG
>SLIW01000223.1 GCA_007135435.1 Natronomonas sp. | reverse complement strand
GACGGACGGGTCGACTGGGCCGTCCTGGAGAGGGGTCGAGCGCCGACGACGAACCGGGATCGTTCGCGCCCTGGTTCGCGACTCCACGCGATCGATCCCCGCACCGCTCGCCTTTTCCGCCAGCGGGGAGAACCACGGCGTATGGAGCGGGAGAGCCTCGAGGCGGAGCTCGGACGCGCCCACGAGCTGTTGGTGCCGGCGCTCGCCGACGCGATCGAGTCCATCGGCTTCGAGTGCACCCGCTGTGGGGCCTGCTGCAGGGCGAACGAACCGGAGGACGGCACAGGTGACGGCCCCGGCGGACGGGAACCGCACACGGCCACCCTGTTCCCCGACGAGGCGCGGGAGCTCCAGGAGGCCGCTGCTGCAGCCGAGGCTGCGGGGGACGCTGTCGACCGCGACCTCGACCGCGAGTACGACTGGCGGGACGTCGCCCGGCCGATGCCCTACGGCCTCCGGGACGGTCCGGA
This sequence comes from Natronomonas sp., assembly GCA_007135435.1. Taxonomy (GTDB): domain Archaea; phylum Halobacteriota; class Halobacteria; order Halobacteriales; family Haloarculaceae; genus Natronomonas. Next base: position 2,101 of record SLIW01000223.1, on the reverse strand, counting down.
CGGCCCCGCCGGGGAGACGTTCGAGTGGGCCATCCAGACCGACGTCTGCGGCGACTGCACGTTCTACCGGGAGGACGACTCCGGGACCGGCGCCTGTACGGTCCACGAGCGTCGCCCGCTCGTCTGCCGGACCTACCCGTTCAGCGTCGCCCTCGGGGGGACGACCCAGCCGCTGGGCGAGGCGGTCGACCGCGAGGGGCTCGTCCGGGCCCACGAGTGCGAGGGCCTGGGTCGCGACATCGACCGGGAGGCCGCCGAGGAGCTGGCGGCCGCGCTCAGACGACGGGCCATCCGCGAGCTGGAGGAGGCGATCGCGCTCCGGGACCGCTACGAGCCCCGGCAGGACGTCGACGGCGTCGTCGTCCACGACTCCGAGGGCGCCAAGCGACCGGACGGGACGCTCCTCGACGACTGACGAGGGCCGCGAGTCGTCGGGCGACGTGCCTCCCCGAACGACGTGCCTCCCCGGACGACGTGCCTCCCCGGACGACGCGTCTCCTCGAGCTGTCGGATGCGGTCCCCGAACGGTCCGGTGCCGCATCGGACCCCCGCAGAGCCGGTAACTTCTATAGGCGCGGCCGATATGACGGGAGCGAAGGTCTATGGAAATCTCCGAGAAACTGCTGTGTCTGTTCACCGCCGAACTCACGGACGACGGCGAGCGGTACGTGGTCGAGATCCCCCGCCGGGAGGTGGACACCGGCGCCATCTCGCCCGGCGACACCTACCGGGTGGCGCTGATCGCCAGCACCGACGGGGCGACGGAGGCTGACTCGGGCGGCGGGGCGGCCCCGAGCTCCGAGCCGCAGCCCCCCGTCGAGGAGGGCGAGATCCGCTACGTCGAGATCGAGGACCTCGGCAAGCAAGGCGACGGCATCGCCCGCGTCGAACGCGGGTACGTGATCATCGTGCCCGGGGGCGAGGTCGGCGAGCGCGTGAAGATCGAGATCTCCGAGGTGAAGTCGAACTTCGCCGTCGGCGAGATCATCGAGTGACCGGCCGGGGGTGACTCCCGGGGCAGGCGTTCACCCGTGGACTGCTCCCGGGTCGTTGACGTCGACGTGGTCGCGGACGCGAGAGTCGGGGGCACTGCGTGGGACGGGTGCCGTTCGGTACGGGTTCCGGGTCGTACGGGTATCGAATCGTGCGGGGATCGAATCGAGCGGATTCAGAGCCGTCGCTGACCGTTCGATGATCCTGACCGTCGAAACGCCGTCCCCGAGCGACGGTTCTGACGAGCGACGGTAACGACGTGCGACGGTAACGACGTGCGACAGCCCCGACGAGCGACGGTCAGATCGCGGTCGCTGACCTCAGGCGCCCTCCGCGATCTCCGCCGTGGCGTCCCGGGCACCCTCGACGGTCTCGCGGACCGCGTCGACGCCCTCGTCGTGGACGAGGTCGCCGACGATCACAGTGTCGGCGTGCGTTCGCATCTCGTAGGCGGACTCGTAGTCGCAGATCCCTCCTCCGTAGAAGACGCTCGCCTCGTCGACCGCCTCGCCCGCCGCGCCGACGACCTCGGGGTCCCCGTAGGTGCCCGAGTACTCGACGTAGACGATCCGCTGGCCGAGCAGGCGCTCGGCGACCGTCGCGTACGCCGCCACGTCGTCGGCCTCCAGGTCGCAGTCCGCCTCGGTGTACTCGGCGACCGCCGAGTCGGGGTTCATGACCACGTACGCCTCCGTGTGGGTGCGCGCCCAGTCGATGTCGTCGTCGAGTCGCGCCCACTCCTTGTGGGCGCCGACCGCCCAGAAGACATCGCCGGCGTTCAGGACGATCGGGACCAGGTAGCCGTCCAGCCCCTCGTGGTGGACGACCGCGGAGACGTTCGAGGGTTCGATGTAGACCGGGACGTCGTGGGCGGTCGTCGCCTCGACGACGCGCGCCATCTTCTCGGCGGTCATGCCCGTGGTCCCGCCGATCTCGAGGGCGTCGGTGCCCGTCGCGCAGACGTCCTCGAAGGTCTCGCCCGCCACCAGGGACTTGTCGGGGTCGATCTTGACGATGTGGTCCCAGTCGGCCCACGGGGCGCTCATACCACGGTTGTCCCCGGCGGTGGTCAAAACCGCTTCGAAACGACCTTTTTCTTCGTCGGGTT
>SLIW01000319.1 GCA_007135435.1 Natronomonas sp. | reverse complement strand
CGTCTCCGCCTGCGCCTTCGTCTCCGTCTCCGTCTCCGTCTCCGCCTCAGCGTCGGGTGGCATCGGCGAGAACACCGGGTCCGTCGCGAGCCGTCGCCGCAGGCGATCCCGGTGGGCCCGCCCGGAGCCGGGTGCGACCCAGCAGGCAGACCGTCCGATCGCCGCCAGGCCGACCCGCTGGTCGCCGTCGAGGAGCGCGTCCGCGAGCCGCTCGGCCGCGTCGACGGCGTAGGCGACGGCGTGGGGTTCGTCCGGCCCGGCCGCCCGGTAGGCCTCCGCCCGGGCGTCGACGCAGATCACGACGTCGGCGAGTCGCTCGGCGCGGAACTCGACGGACGTTAGCTCGCCGGTCCGGGCGAACCGCCGCCAGTCGATCCGGTTCGCCGGGTCGCCGCGCTCGTAGGTCGACACCCGGTGGAACTCGACGCCGCCGCCGGCGCTGTCGGTGACCAGCCGGCCGGTCCGGTGGCGGCTCCGCGACCGCAGCGGCACCGCGGGGACCCGGGCCGCGCACTCCACGGTCGTCTCCTCGTCCGCCTCGACGGTCGCCTCGACCTCCATCGTCCCGCTGAGGTCGCGCGCCAGCACCGTCGCCGGCCGGAACCGGTGTCGCCCTCGCCGGGCACCCACCGCGTAGGAGACGGTGGTCTCCTCGCCAGGGCGGAGCGTCGTCCCCCGGCGCGGCGAGCCGTCGTCCACCGCGAGCATCGCCGGGACCCCGTCGACGACGCGGCAGTCGTAGATGGTCTCGTCGCCCGCGTTGTGCAGCGTGGTCGTGACGTGCACGGCGTCGCCGTGCTCCGGCGACTCGGGGGAGACCTCCCGGCGGAGGCGCAGGTCCGGGGTGGGCGCCGTGGCGACGCTGGGGTAGGCCGCGAAGGCGACGCCGACGGCGGCGACCAGGAGGAGCGATGGCCGCTTCGCCAGGACGCCGATCGCCACCGCCGCCAGGACGATGGCGACGACGCCGCGCCACCGTCGCGTCCTTCGGATCTGGCGGATCGTGGTCGAGGCACCGGCTACGTCCTCGTCTCCGCTTACCTCACCGTCCGCCGAGACAGCACCCTTGCCTTCCCCCGTTCCCGTGCCCATCGCCGAACTCTCGCCCCTGGCTGGACCAGTGTCCCGATCGGCAGCCTCCCCGGTCTGGCCGAGTCTGCGTCCATCGTCGGTCCCCGCGGTCGTCCTCCCGGCCATCGTCACGGCCCCCCGGCGCCGTGTTCACGGCGCGAACGCTCCCGTTCGGTCCTCCGACGCGCGTCCCCGGTACGCCGACCTCGCGGAGCCGACCCCGCCGACCGGTTCGATCCGTCCACTCGGCCGGTGGGACGGGCGTCGGCATCGGCGTGGGCCGTGGGCGTGGGTGCTGCGTCGTCGGTCGAGCCGTGTACCACACTCGCGTCGTCGCTTCCGTCGGTCCCAGGATCCCCGGCTGCCCCGATCGTCCCGTCTCGCCGCGCATCCGTCGAGGCTTCACCTCCCTCACAGAGTCGGACGATCGCCTCGGCCGCCCGGCGGGCCGCGTCCCCGTCGGAACCGAGGGGCCCCGAGGCCGACGCGGACCGGCTGACGTATCGTGCCGCGACAGCGTCGTCGGTCCACGTCCCCTCGTCGACCAGCCGCTCGGCGGCCGACCGCGAGCAGTTCTCCGCCCGGGCGACGGCCCTGACCGCCGAGTGCCGCAGCCGCCTCCGGGTGTTGCCAGCGTCGCCGAAACGTGCGGCGAGCCCGCCCGTCACCCGGTCGAACGACTCGCCGGGATAGGACGCCGTGGGGACCGACTCGACCTCCGGCGGGGTCGCCTCGTCGACGCCGCCGAGCCGTCGAACGCCCACCGCGAGCAGGGCCAGCGCGACCGCCACCAGCCCCACGACCGCGACGACGACGTAGTCGCTCCCGAGCGCCGCGATCGCCCGGTCGACCGGCAACAGCCCCTCGAGTTCGGGAACGAACGCGACCAGGAGGCCGATCGCGAGGACGACGACCCCCGTCGCGATCAGGAGTCCACGGACGATCCGACCGGCGAGGGATCGGCCCGTCCCATCCGATCCTCCCGGGTCCGGTGCCGGCGTCTGTGTCCCCGACTGCGGACCGCCTGGATTCCATACGTACCGCTCCGACCCCTCCGATTGGCCCGACTGTACCGACCCCTCCGATCGTTCCAGGTCACTCACGATCGCCGCTCGCCCCCGTGACCGTCGGTCTCTACACGTCCTGACTGGCGCCCGGGCACCTGGTGGCCATCCCGCAGCCGTTCGAGCGCGTCGGTTGCGCGGGTTTCCTCCAGCTCGGGCGGGACTCCGCCGTATCGCGTCCGCTCGAAGGCGGTCGTGATCTCGTCCACCGCCGTCGGGTCGAGCCCCGACTCGCGGGCGGCGGCGGCACACTCCGTGGCCGTCATCGTCGCGGGCCGGTCCGGATCCGCCAACCGGACGAGCTCCAGCCACGCCCGCTCGACGGCGTTGGAGGGTCCGGCCGGGGGCCACCGTCGGTCCTCGGTGGGCGGCTCTGGATCGGGAGCCTCCGTCTCCTCGTCGGAGAGCAGCGCCATGATCTCCTCGCGGTAGCGGTAGGCGAGCG
>SLIW01000373.1 GCA_007135435.1 Natronomonas sp. | reverse complement strand
GAGACGGCGGTCGACCCGCCTCGAACCACGGACGGACCTACCGGGAGAGCTGGTGGAGTGGTTCGATCCGGGTCACCAGGATCCCCGCGATGACGGCGCCCCCGGCACCCACCAGGACGCCGACGCCCGCGCCGGCGAGGTAGAGCCACGGGGGCACCACCACCAGCCCCTCGTAGCCGACGAGCGTCGCCGCGACGTGGTCGAGGGTCGCGGCCGCCAGCGGCGTCATCGCCGCCGCGGCCAGCCAGCCGAGCAACCCGAGGACGAGCCCCTGGACGCCGACGACGGCGAGCAGCGTCGTCCGCGAGAGGCCGACCGCCTGGAGCGCCGCCAGGGTCTGTCGGCGACTCGTGATCGACAGCGCCAGCAGGTTCGCGGTCAGGGCCACTCCCGCGACCGCCGCCAGGACGACCAGGACGCCGGCGGTCGCGACCACGACGACGTTCTGGCCGACGACCGCGACGAGCTGCTCGCGGTTCGTCCGCACCTCGTGGTCGGGGTACGCCTCGTCGAGGTCCGCGCGGACCTCCGCGGGGTCGTGGCCGTCCTCGACGGTCACCGCGATCAGCGACGCGCGGTCGGTCCCTGCCGCGCCCGCGACGCTCTGCAGCTCGCTGAGGTGCATCGTCACCGTGGCCGTCCCGAGCAGCTGGCCGTAGTCGGGGGAGATCCCGACGACGGTGAACTCCTGGTCGCGCGCGGCGGTCTCGCTCCCGCCCACGAGGATCGTCTCGCCCGGCTCGACGTCCAGCATGGTCGCCGTCCGGGGATCGACGACGACCTCGCCGGTCATCTCGCCGTCGTAGCTCCCGCCCGCGTAGTGGGGGCTCGCCCCGCTGAGGTCCTCGCCGTCCACGATGTCGATCCCCGCGTGCGTCCCCACGAGACCGACGCCGGTCACCAGCTGCAGGTCCGTCTCCTCGGTCCCGACGTAGACGGCCTCGAACCCGATCGGCGCCGCCGTGTCCACGTCCTCGCGGGCGTCCATCTCCGCGGCGACGGCGTGGGCGTCGTGGATGGTGTTCTCGACCGCTCCTGGCCCCTCCGGGGAGATCTGCACGGGGCCACCGGTCACCCAGAGGTCGCGGTCGGCGGCGTCGAAGCGCTCCTCGCCGACCTGGAGGACGCCGAGGCCGACGCCGGCCAGCAGCGTCGCGGCCAGGACGGCCAGGGCGACGCCGACGACGACGAGGAGCGTCCGGACAGGCTGGCCGCGGAGCTGCAGGAGCGCCACCTCGACGGCGGCGACCAGCCTGGAGAGGACACGGACCATCCTAGCCCCCCAGCTCCCGCATGGTGGCGGTTCGACCGGCGAGCACGACCGGGTAGGGCACCGCGAGCAGCCCGGCGAGGACGGCCACGCCGACCCCGTACGCGAGGATCTCCGGCGTAAGCAGCGCGAAGGCCGCCAGTTCGTAGTACGGTGCGACGAGCCGGTTCACTGCGAGGAGCCCCGCCCCTCCGAGAGCGGCCCCGGCGAGGCCCCCGAGGCCGGCCAGGGCGAGCGTCCGGCTCGCCACCAGGGTCGCCGTGCTCCGCCCCGACAGCCCCAGGGCGGCGAAGACAGCGAGCTGTCGGCGGTCCGCCTCGACGTCGATCCCGGCGGTCGTCGCGATCACGAGCGTCATCACCACCAGCACGACGAGGAGCGCGCTGACGCTGACCGCCAGCGGAAGCTCGGCGTCCAGCAGTCGGTCGCCGCTTAGGGACCCGCGTTCGACGACGGTCGCGCCGTCGTAGGCGTCCTCGAGGACCGGGACCACGTCCTCGGAGTCGGCGTGGACGAGTATCTGGTCGGCCTGGTCGCCGCCGTCGGCCCCGGTGAACCGCTGGAGCTCGCTCAACTGGAAGAGGGCGACCGGCGCCTCGCCCTGGACCGTCCGCGCCTCGCCCTCGCCGACGGCCGTGACCGAGAACGACTGGTCGACCGCGCCGGGACCCGGCCGGGTCACCATGAGCCCCTCGCCACCCTCGGCGCCCAGGAGGTCGGCGGCCGCCGGGGACAGGACCACCTCGCCCGTGTGCGCCCCGTCGTAGTCGCCGTCCCCGAAGAAGGGGTCGCCGGGGCTCATCGCGTCGGTCGAGACCCCGGCGATCTCGCCGCCGCCCTCGGGGGCCACGACGCCCACGGCGAGGACGTACTCGGCGCTGTCACCGGTGACGGTCCGCACCTGGAGCACCTCGACGAGGACCGGCGTCGCGCGGTCGACCGCGTCGTGTGCCTCCAGCTCGGCGCTCGTCGCGTGGACGTCGCCGAGCTGCGGCCCGCCGGCGGCGGTCAGCCCGGTGAGCGAGCCGCCGCCCTCCGGGGCGATCCAGTACGCCGTGCCGTCGTCGACGGCGGGCTGGTTCGCGAGCCCGAGGCTCAGCCCCGTGACCACGACGAGGACGGCGACCGCGACGGCGACGACCAGCACCGCGACGGTGACGCGGGACGCGCCACGTCGCCGGATGCTCCCGGCGACGCGACGGAGCGCGAGCCCGACCAGTCCGGTCCACCGGTGGACCCGCGATCGGCGACCGTCGAGGGCCGCATCCGATCCCGCGTCACCCATGGCGCCATCGGATCTCGCCGTCGATCAG
>SLIW01000501.1 GCA_007135435.1 Natronomonas sp. | reverse complement strand
GGGTGGTCTCGAGCGGCTCCACCGGGAGAGCCACCAGGCCATCGACGTCGTCCGGACGCACGGGCCGATCACGCAGTGGAACACCCAGCTGGACGACCCGGACATCGTCCACGAGGCGGTCCGGAAGGCGTTCAAGGTCGCCGAGCACGAGAAGCCTGGCGCGACACACCTCGAGCTCCCCGAGGACGTCGCCGCGCGGGAGACCGACGCCTCGCCGCTCCCGGCCCGCGACCGCGTCGAGGGCGGGGAACCCGCCACCGGAGCGCTCGGGAGGGTCGTCGAGCTCCTCGAGGGCGCCGACCGGCCGCTGGTGGTCGCCGGGAACGGGGTACTCCGGACGGGCGCCGCCGGCACGCTCCGCGAGCTCGTCGCGGCGCTCGACCTGCCGGTCGTCTCGACGTACATGGGCAAGGGCGCCGTCCCGGACAGCGACGGGCGGTCGCTGATGACCCTCGAGTCCGGTCCCGACGGCGAGGCCGCCGCGGCCGTCGCGGAGGCCGACTGCCTGCTGGCGGTCGGGTACGACGTCGCCGAGCACGACCCCGGCGACTGGAACGTGGGCGAATCGTCGCTCGTCCACGTCGACAGCGAGCCCGCGGAGGTCTACGCCTCCTACGACCCCGACGTCGAGGTCGTCGCCGACGTCGGCCGGACGCTCGATGCGCTCGTCGAGCGGCTGGACGTCGAGGACGACATCGACGGTGATGCCTCGAGCGAGCGCGACTGGTACGAACCGTACCGCGAGCGCATCGTCGACGACGTCCAGCGGGAGCTCCCAGGGTCCGCGACGCCGCCGTTCGAGAAACGGGACGTGCTGCCGCTGCTCCGGGAGGCGATGGCGCCCCAGGACGTCCTCGTCTCGGACGTCGGCAGCCACAAGGAGGCCATCGCCCAGAACTTCCCGACCGACGTCCCGAACACCTGCATCGTCTCCAACGGGCTCGCCGCGATGGGGATCGCCGTCCCCGGCGGCCTGGCTGCGGACCAGGCGATCGATCCCGCCCGGAACGTCGTCGCGGCGACCGGCGACGGCGGGTTCCTGATGAACGCCGCCGAGATCGAGACCGCCACGCGGCTGGGCTGTGGCTTCACGATCGTCGTCTTCAACGACGACGAGTACGGCGTCATCTCCGAGAAGCAGTACGAGCACACCGGCGAGTCGTTCGGGACCGAGCTGACCAACCCCGACCTCGTCGCCTTCGCCGAGAGCTTCGATATCGACGGCTACCGACCGGAGTCGCCGGACGCGATCCGAGAGACGTTCGAGGAGGTCGTCGGTGGCGACGGGATGGCGCTCGTCGAAGTGCCGGTGGAGTGACGCCGACCCCTGCGAAAACCGACGGGCCGACGATAAGGAGTCGTCGACGAGGGTGTCGTTCAGGCGTCCTCGTCGACGAGCGTGTCGTTCAGGCCCCCTCGCCGCCACCGCCGCCGTCGCAACCGCCGCCAGCGCCTCCGGTGCCACCGCCGTCCTCGCCATCGGGGGCACCCATGGTCACTCGTGGGCCGCCTCGAGCGCGCCCTCGAGGTCGGCGAGGAGGTCGTCCGGGTGCTCGATGCCGACGCTGAGCCGGACGAGACCCTCGTCGATGCCGGCCGCCGCCCGCGCCTCCGGCGAGAGGTCCTGGTGGGTCATGACCGCGGGCACCTCGACGAGGCTCTCGACGCCGCCGAGGCTCTCCGCCAACGTGATCACCTCCAGGTTCGCGAGGAACGCGGTGGCCGCGTCGACGCCGCCCTCGAGCTCGAAGCTCACCATCCCGCCGAAGTCGGCCATCTGCCGCGCGGCGACCGCGTGGTTCGGGTGGCCCTCGAGGCCGGGGTAGTAGGTCTGCTCGACCCGTGGGTGCCCGTCGAGGAAGTCCGCGATCCGCCGGGCGTTCTCGCAGTGTCGGGCCATCCGCGTCGAGAGCGTGCGGACGCCCCGCAGCGCCAGGAAGCACTCGAACGGCCCGGGGATCCCCCCGCGGGTGTACTGGATGTACTCGAGCGCCCGGGCGACGTCCGCGTCGGTCGTGGCGGCGGCGCCGGCGATGAGGTCCGAGTGGCCGCCGACGTACTTGGTGAGCGACTCGACGACGACGTCGGCACCGTGCTCGAGTGGCCGCTGGAGCGCCGACGAGGCGAAGGTGTTGTCGACCGCCAGCAGGGCACCGTGGTCCGCCGCCGCCGTGGCGGCCGCTGCGAGGTCGGCGATCCTGAGCGTCGGGTTCGTCGGCGTCTCGAGGTAGACGAGGGCAGTCTCGTCGTCGACCGCCGCCTCGATGGCCTCGACGTCGGAGCCGTCGACCTGCTCGACGGTGATCCCGTAGTCCGCGTAGACGTCGACCAGGAGGTCGTGGGTCTCCGCGTAGAGGCTCCGGCCGGCGACGACGCGCTCGCCGGCCGACACGAGCGAGAACACCGCGTCGATGGCCGCCATCCCGCTGGCGTACGCCGACGCGTGGGCGGCCCCGTGGAGGTCGGCGAAGACCGACTCGAGGACGTCCCGCGTCGGCGACGACATTCGGGAGTAGCGGTGGTCACCACGCGTCTCCGTCGGCGAGCCGTACTCGTAGGTCGAGTTCGCGTAAATCGGGGGGACGAGGGCG
>SLIW01000434.1 GCA_007135435.1 Natronomonas sp. | reverse complement strand
GGGAGACGATCGACGCGAACCGGTCGAGCTGCTCGTTGCGCTGTTCGAGGTCGCGGTTCCGCTGGCGGATGCGCTCGCGGGCGCGGTGCTGCTCCGTCACGTCCGAGAGGACGAGCACCCGGCCGAGCCGGCCGTTCGAACCAAGCGGGATGACCCGCTGGACGTAGTAGGCCCGTGCGCCGTCGGTCTCGAGCTCGATGACCGTGCCGTCGGCCGGCGATTCGAGGGCCTCCGAGCGGGCGGCGAGCGGGAAGGTCCCCTCGAAGTCCTCGCCGATCGGCATCCCGTCGAGGAGGGACGCGGCCGCGTCGTTCAGGTCCACGATCCGGTCGTGGGGGTCGAGGACGATCACCGGCGTGTCCATGGCGTCGACCACCCGCGACCACGCCGCCGGCGCGACGTCGACCAGCCTGAAGGTGAAGACGCCGACCGCGAGGAGGGCGCTCGCGAAGGCGAACGCGACGGGCGCCGGGTCGATGGCGGCGTGCGGCCACCCGTGGAAGACGTACAGCAGGCTGACCGCCCAGGCGAACACGAGGCCCACGAGGACCAGCGCCGATTGCCGGCGGTAGATCCGCGGCTTCCGCAACGCGGCGTAGGCGAGCAGGAGGCTCCCCAGGGCGATGAGGCCCCAGCCGTAGACGGCGAAGCCCCAGAAGACCGGTCCCCGCTCGGTCTGGAGGAGCGGGGTCCCGAACGCCGTCGTCTCGAGGAACCCCGCGTAGAACAGCCCGTGGTCAAGCGTCGACGCGAGCGCCACCAGCGTCACCACGGGGACGGCCAGCAGCGCGGCGGTGTTGCCCTTCGTGACGAGCCGCTCGCTGCCGGCGTACACGAACGCGAACAGGAGGAGCCACACCGGCGCCGTGGTGACGCCGAGGTACTTGAAGACCGTGATGGTGACGTACTGGCCGGGGTCTGTCGTCCCGATCCTCGCCAGCGAGCCGACCGTCCAGACGAACAGCGAGACGTTCAGCGCGGCGAAGATCCGCCCGGTGAGCGTCGCCCAGTGGTACCGAACGGCGTACGCGGTCAACCCGGCGGTGAGGACGGCCGCGAAGAAGTGGACCAGGACGAGGCCGACGAGGAACTCGGATCCCTCGACCGGCGTGAACGGACCGAGCGCATCGGCGCCCGCGAGGAGGGCAGCCGGCTCCACAGCGTGGAGCGGGTCGCCGTGGAGCGTGCTGTCGTGGAGTGGGCTGTGACTTACGAACCTGGCGAGCGTGCGCGTACCGACGACTCCAGAGACGACCCCCATTCCGTCATTCCCCTACGGTGTGGCCACCTCCCGCGGACGTAAAGGTATCGTCGAACTCGGCCCGTCCGGGGTGCCTTCGACTCGCCTCCGACGGGACGCGTCTGACGGGCGTCTGACGCGGCCGCTCGTAGCCACGCCGTCGCCGGCTTTCACTTTCACCGCGGTAGCGACGGGGTTTTACGTGGGTGGTGGTTTACCTCCGGACGAATGACCCCGTACCAGTCGCAACTCGGCGAGGGGGCCGCCGGCGGGGGCGAGCCCATCGCCGAGGAGCTCGCGCGCAGCCAGCGCTCGATCTCCATCGCCGAGTTCTTCGAGAAGAACAAGCAGATGCTCGGCTTCGACAGCGGGGCGAAGGCGCTCGTCACCGCCGTCAAGGAGGCGGTCGACAACGCGCTGGACGCCACCGAGGAGGCCGGGATCCTCCCGGACGTCTACGTCGAGATCGAGGAGGCGGGCGACTACTACCGGCTCACCGTCGAGGACAACGGCCCGGGGATCACCCGGGAGCAGATCCCCAAGGTCTTCGGGAAGCTGCTGTACGGTTCGCGGTTCCACGCCCGCGAGCAGAACCGCGGCCAGCAGGGTATCGGCATCTCGGCGGCCGTCCTCTACTCGCAGCTCACCTCGGGAAAGCCCGCCCGCATCACCTCGAAGACCAACAACGGCGGCGACGCCCAGTACTTCGAGCTGACGATCGACACGGACGCGAACGAGCCCGAGATCGACGTCGAGCGGGAGGCTACCTGGGAGCGGCCCCACGGGACCCGCATCGAGCTGGAGATGGAGGCCAACATGCGGGCGCGCTCGCAGCTGCACGACTACGTCAAGTACACGGCCGTCGTCAACCCCCACGCCCGCATCGAGTTCCACGAGCCGAACGCCTCCTACAAGTTCGAGCGGGCGACCGACGAGCTCCCGCCGGAGACCGAGGAGATCCGCCCGCACCCACACGGGGTGGAGCTCGGGACGCTCCTGAAGATGCTCGAGGCGACCGACTCCTACTCAGTCTCGGGGTTCCTGCAGGGCGAGTTCACCCGCGTCGGCGCCAAGACCGCCGGGAGCGTCGTCGACAGCTTCCGCGACCGCCACTTCGGCCGCGAGGTGGCGTGGAGTCCCCCCGAGGCACATGAGGAGGCGGACGTCGAGGAGGCGGTGGCCGCGTCGGTCGCCAACAAGGGTGCGGACGCGACCGCAGCGTTCGCCGGGCGCGTCGCCGAGGTGATCGACGGCCGGACCCGCGTCGCCCACTCGGAGGTCGACGAGGTGGTGGGCAACGTCGCCGACGCCGTCGAGGAGGAGTTCGACCGAACCTTCGGGACGACCGTCC
>SLIW01000150.1 GCA_007135435.1 Natronomonas sp. | reverse complement strand
TCAGGCCGGCGACCTCGCCCCGGTCGAACGCCGCCCGCACCCAGAGCTCGTCGTAGGTGTGCTCGACGTCGACCCGATCGTGCAACTCGTCGACGAACGCCGTCGCCCGATCGGCGTGCGCTCGGACGCCGGTGCGAAGCTCGTCGGTGAGCTCGACGTCCGTCTCCAGGCCCGCGTGGGTGCGGTCGATCACCTCGTCCCATCGGTCGACCGGGGGTCGGAGTTCACACAGCCGATGGACGATCTCGCCGAAGACGGCGCCCCTGTCGGGCGCGGAGGGCCGGTCGGTGGCGTCCCGTTCGCCGCGGTCGGTGGGATCTCGTTCACCACGGTCGGTCACGTCTCGTTCGGCCCGATCGTCGACGACCCGTCCGTCGTCCATCTCGTCCCGTTCAGCGGGTTCGAACTGGACCGTGCGCGACCGCTCGTCGAGCGAGAGGGACCCCCAGCCGCCGACGAGGCTCGCCACGTTCGTCGGCGAGAGGGCGAACCGGACGGGGGGTTCCGGTGGCACCGGCGACGGCTCGAAGTCCGGTTCGGTCTCGTCCACGCCGGCGATCCAGTCGACCGGTGCGGTGGGAAGCGACACCTCGACGGTCGCGTCGCCGAGCGGCTGGGCGACCCTGGTGCGCTCCTCGAGCGCACCCAGCGTCTCCTCGGCGAGTACGTGCGGCTGGATCCAGTCCCTCCAGCTCCCGGCATCGTCCGGGTCCGCGTCCTCGAGGTCCACCAGCGAGAGCCCGTCCCCGTCTCCGTCACCGTCCAGGTCGTGCGTCCCCGAGAGGAGGAGCCGATCTCGTGCCCGGGTGCAGGCCACGTAGAGGACGCGCTTCTCCTCGGCGCGCTCCTCGGCGCGGCGGCGCTCCCTGAGCTGCACGCGGGCGACCGTATCCGTCATCTCGAAGGCGTCGTCCGGATCGGGCGCCTTCATCCCGACCGCGTACTGGCCGTTCACCTCCTCGAACTCCAGGCTCCCGTTTCCGACCGAGGCGGAGGTGTTGAACCCCTTGTGGATCCCCGGCACCACCACCACGGGGAACTCCATCCCCTTCGCGTCGTGGATCGTCAGGATCTGCACCCCCTCGCCCCCGCCAGGGATGGCGGCCTCGCCCTCACCGCCTCCCGACTCGCGGGCCCGTTCGAGACGGTCGACGAGCGCCGGGAGGCTCGTCGCACCATCCCCCGCGTGGACGCGGAGCTGCTCGCGGAGCTTCTCGACGTTGGCGACCGCCTGGACGCCGCGCTCGTCGGCGCCGACGCTCGCCAGGTAGCCGGTGTCGTCGAGGACCCGCGAGAGGAGTGCGGCCCAGTCACCGGCGAGCGGCGAGGGAGCGCCACGTCCCAGGCCTGCCGCCGCTCGCCACTCCACCAGGAGGTCGTAGGCGTCCGCGACCTCGGACGCCTCGGCGTCACCCAGGGCGTCCCACAGCGGGTCGCCGTCCCGTTTCAGGAGCGCCAGCGTGTCGTCGGTGAGACCGAACAGCGGCGACCGGAGCGCCCCGTAGAGTGCTCTCTCGTCCGACGGGTCCGCGAGTGCCCGCAGGAGGTTCACGAGCGCCGTCACCTCCGGGGTCTCGTAGTAGCCGATCCCTGAGGCGACCGTGTACGGGATGGCCGCGTCGTCCAGGGCGCGCTCGTAGGCCTTCAGATGCGTGCGGCTGCGGAGGAGGATGGCGACGTCGTCCGGTTCGAGCGGGCGGGGCTCGGGGTCGTCGATGTCGGCCTCGTCGTCGTACACGCTGGTCTCGCCGTCGAGCAGCTGCGTCAGGCGCGCGGCCAGTGCCATCGCCTCGAGCTCGGCGGCACGCTCGACGCGCGCGGTCGCGAAGTCGGGGTACTCCTCGAACCGTCGCGCCCGGTAGTCCGCGTCGGTCGGGACCGCCAGGTACTCGACCGCGGCGAGGTCGGCGGGGTCCTCCCGGTAGGCGTGGAGCCGCTGTGGTGGCGCCTCGTACGCCGGGCCGTCGACGACGAAGATCTCGTCGAACAGCTCGTTGATACACGCCAGGACGCCGGGGAGCGTCCGGAAGTTGGTCGAGAGCTGGTCGTCCTCTCCACGGCGCTCACGGGAGGTCCCGCCACCAGAGTTCCCGGCCGCCTGCACCCGCTCGTTTTCGGGGGCGTTCGCCCGCTCGAGCTCGGCGGCGGTGGCGTCGAACTGCGTGACGTCGGCGTTCCGGAACCGGTAGATGCTCTGCTTCGTGTCGCCGACGACGAAGACGTTCCGGGCGTCGAAGGCATCCGGGTCCGGGGCGACGAGGTGTTTGACGATCGCCCACTGCCGCGGGTCGGTGTCCTGGAACTCGTCGACCATCACGTAGCGGAACTGCTCGCGGAGCTCATGGCGCAGTGCTGGAGAGGCGTCCTCCTCGAGGAACCGGAGCGCGAACTCGATCTGGTCGGTGAAGTCGACGACGTTCCGGCGCCGCTTGCGGGCGGTGTACTCCTCGTGGGCGACGAGCGTAAGGCGGGCCAGCGCCTGGACGAACGGCCAGCTGTTCCGGTCTGCCTCCATCGACGCGTCTACGACGTTCGCGTCCGGCTCGAGGGCGTCGACGAGCGTCTCCAGGGCGGCGTCGAACCTGGCCTTCTCGTCCGG
>SLIW01000137.1 GCA_007135435.1 Natronomonas sp. | reverse complement strand
GAGCCGATACCAACGTTCGTGAGTCGATACCAATGTTCGTGAGTCGGTATCAACGTTCGTGAGTCGGTCGTTCATCACGAATCGACCGACCTCGTGGCCACCGCCGCGGACACCTTTAAGCCGGTCCGCCCGCCCATTCCGGTATGACCTACGACTGTTCGTTCCTCGCGGACCTCCCGCTCGATGGCCCCGTCTCCTTCGAGGAGTCGGTCCGCGAGAACAACGCCGCCGACTGGGCGGCCCGGGAGGCCGGCCTCGGCGTCCTGCCCGACGTCGTGGTCTGGCCGACGTCGACGGAGGACGTCGTGGCGGTGCTGGAGGCCGCCCACGAACGGGAGGTGCCGGTCACGCCCTACGCCGCGGGGACGTCACTCGAGGGCAACGCCGTCCCGCAGTTCAAGGGGATCAGCCTGGACATGACCAGGATGGACGCCGTCCTCGAGGTGCGCCCCGACGACTTCCAGCTCGACGTCGAGCCGGGCGTCATGGGGAACGTCGCCGACGAGGCGGCCGCCGACCACGGGATGTTCTTCCCGCCGCTGCCGTCCTCGGGGAAGCTCTCGACGATCGGCGGGATGATCGTCAACGACGCCTCCGGCCAGCAGACCGTCAAGTACGGCGAGGTCGCAGACTGGGTGCTCGAACTCGAGGTGGTGCTCTCGGACGGCTCCGTAATCGAGGCCGGGAGCCGGGCGGTCAAGACCTCCTCGGGATACAACCTGAAGGACCTGATCGTCGGGAGCGAGGGCACCCTCGGCGTCGTCACGCGGGCGACACTCGAGCTCGAGGGGCGCCCCGAGCAGATCAGGGGTGGGCGGGCGGTCTTCGCGGAGCTCGACGACGCCGCCGAGGCGGTCTTCGACGTCGTCCGCTCGGGCGTCGACGTCGCCAAGATCGAGCTCATCGATCCGCTGGCCGGCGAGATGGCCAACCGCTACCTCGACACAGGCCTCCCCGACGCGCCCATGATCTTCGTCGAGTTCCACGCCAACCACGGGATCGACGAGGAGATCGCCTTCTTCGAGACGATCATCGAGGCCCACGACGTCGAGCGCTTCGAGATCGACGACGAGGAGCGGATGGCCGAGCTGTGGCGCGCCCGCGACGAGCTCGCCTTCGCCGCCCAGCAGTACGACCCCGACCTCGAGCCGGGGCACCCGGGCGACGTGACCGTCCCCATCAGCCGGTACCCCGACATCATCCGCTACGCCAAGGACCTCGCCAACGAGCACGACATCCTGCTGCCGTGTTTCGGCCACGCCGGCGACGGCAACGTCCACTACAGCGCGCTCGTCGACCCCGAGGACGAGGCCATGCTCGAGCGGGCGGAGACGGTCTACGACGCCATCGTCGAGCAGGCCATCGCGTGGGGCGGGACCGCAACGGGCGAACACGGCATCGGGATGGGCAAGCGGAAGTTCCTCGAGCTGGAGCACGGCGCGGCCGGCGTGCAGGCCATGCGCGCGGTGAAGGCCGCCCTGGACCCGAAGGACATCCTCAACCCGGGCAAGATCTTCCCCGAGACGGAGGCCGAGGGCGGCAGGGTCGACCTCTCGGCGTTCTGACCTCCCCTCCCCGTAGCTCTACGACGCCATCAGTGACACGCGGAGGTGCACGAGCGGGTCGCGTACGTCCACGACTGCGGGTCGAGCTCCCACACGACGACCATTCGCCCACGTCTACGACGGCGGGTCGCCCACGTCAACGTCGGCGCATGCGTTTTTGTCCCCCGAGTGCCAACCCCGAACATGGACCAGCGGGAACTCCGGTACGCCGCCGCGGCGATCCGCGACGCCGACCAGGCGGTCGTCCTGACCGGCGCGGGCGTCTCGACCGCCTCGGGCATCCCCGACTTCCGCTCGGAGGACGGCATCTGGACCGAGTACGACCCCGGGGAGTTCCACATCTCGCGGTTCCACGCAGACCCGGAGGGGTTCTGGCGCAAGCGCGTCGAGCTGGTCGAGGAGCTCTTCGGGGACGGCGTGGCACCGAACGCCGCCCACGAGGCGATCGCGGCCCTCGAATCGGCGGGCCACGTCGACGCCCTAGTCACGCAGAACATCGACGGGCTCCACCAGGAGGCCGGGAGCGACGACCCGATCGAGCTACACGGCAACGGCAGCCGGGTGGTCTGCACCGAGTGCAACCGTCGAGGTGGCATGGACCCGATCATGGACCGCGTCAGGGGCGGCGAGGTACCGCCGAGATGCGAACGGTGCGGCGGGGTGTTGAAGCCCGACGTCGTCCTCTTCGGAGAGCAGCTCCCCGAGCACGCACTCCTCCGGGCCCACGCGAAGGCGGAGCGGGCCGACGCCTTCGTCGTCGTCGGCTCCTCGCTCACCGTCGAGCCGGCCGCCTCGCTCCCGCGGACCGCCGTCGACCGGGGCGCGACCCTCGTCATCGTCAACCTGGACCCGACGCCGCTGTCCGATCGAGCCGAGTACGACTTCCGCGAGGACGTCATCGAGGCGCTGCCCCGGCTGGTGGAGGCGGTCGAGGACGGGGCGACCGATCGGGACGCCGCCGTCGGCGAGTGATCTCGCGGGTGCGCCGTTTTCCCCCGGACGTAGCTTTTTGCCCGCTCGCGCCCACGGGTCCCT
>SLIW01000453.1 GCA_007135435.1 Natronomonas sp. | reverse complement strand
GGTTCGGGGCGTTCGTCCCCGAGAACGGCGGGTTCTTCACGCCTCCCCAGAAGGAGGCCATCCCGCTCATCGACGACGGGACGAACACGCTGGTGTGCGCGCCCACCGGGAGCGGCAAGACCCTCTCGGCGTTCACCGCGATCATCAACGACCTCTTCCGCCGCGCCGAGGCCGACGGCGGCCTCGACAACGCGGTCCACTGCCTGTACGTCTCGCCGCTGAAGTCGCTGGCCAACGACATCCACCGGAACCTGGCGCGTCCGCTCGAGGGGATCACCGAACGACTCGAGGGGCGGGGCGAGTCGGTCGAGCTCCGCCACGCCATCCGCCACGGTGACACGAGCGACGCTGACCGGCAAGCGATGCTCTCGGAGACGCCGCACATCCTCAACACGACGCCGGAGACGCTGGCGATCCTCCTCAACAGCCCGAAGTTCAAGGAGAAGCTCGCGTCCGTCGAGTACGTCATCGTCGACGAGATCCACGCGCTCGCGGACGACAAGCGCGGGACGCACCTCTCGGTGTCGCTTGAGCGCCTGGAGGCGATGTGCGAGACCTCGCCGACCCGGATCGGCTGCTCGGCGACCGTCGAGCCGCTGGAGACGATGGGCGAGTTCCTCGTCGGAGGCGAGCCCCGGAGGGGCTCGGGAGCGAGCGGTGAGCGTCGCGATTCGCGAGCAGGCGTCGAGCTGGAGAAGGGCCCGGGGACCGTGGCCGCTGCAGACGGGGAGTGGCGACCCCGCGACTACGAGATCGTCGACGCGCGGTTCGTCCGCGACTTCGACATCCGGCTGACGTGTCCGACCGACGACCTCGTGTACACGCCCCGGGAGGTCGTCACCGACCGGTTCTACGAGCAGCTCGACCGGCTCGTCGCCTCGCACACGAACACCCTCGTGTTCACGAACACGCGGTCGGGTGCCGAGCGGGTCCTCCACAACCTCCGGGAGCGCGGCGACTACGACGAGTCGAACTCCGGCTGTCACCACGGCTCGCTGTCGAAGGCCAAGCGCACGGAGATCGAGGAGGGGCTCAAGAACGGCGAGCTGGACGTCGTCACCACGTCGACGTCGCTCGAGCTGGGCATCGACATGCCCCACATCGACCTGGTCGTCCAGGTCGGCTCGCCGAAGTCGGTGGCCGCCCTCCTCCAGCGGGTCGGCCGTGCGGGCCACCGGCTGGGTCAGACCGTCAAGGGCCGGGTGGTCGCCCTGGACCGCGACGAGCTCGTCGAGTGCGCCGTGATGCTGCGGAAGGCCGAGGAGGGGTTCGTCGACCGGGTGTTCGTCCCCGAGCGGGCCGACGACGTCGCCGTCCAGCACGTCTACGGGATGGCGATCAACGGCCCGCTCCCCGAGGCGGAGGTGCGGGCGATCCTTCGGCGTGCCTACCCCTACCGGCACTACGACGACGCCGACTTCGCGCGGCTGTTCCGCTACCTGACCGCGGACTACGCGGGCATGGAGTCGCGGAACGTCTACGCGAAGATCTGGCGCGACGAGAACGACCCGCCCGGCGGCGAGCACCACTACCCCGACTTCGAGCCGGGCGAGCCCCTGATCGGCAAGCGCGGGCGGCTCGCGCGGGTCATCTACATGACGAACCTCGGGACGATCCCGGACTCGTTCACCTGCGACGTCCGCGTCCGCGACGGCGGCGAGTGGGTCGGCCAGCTCGACGAGGAGTACCTCGACACCCTGGAGACGGGCGACGTGTTCGTCCTCGGCGGTTCGCACTACGAGTACCGCTACCGCCGCGGCTCGAAGGTCTACGTCGACCCGACGGCCGACCGGCCGACGGTCCCCTCCTGGTTCTCCGAGCGGCTCCCGCTGTCGTACGACCTGGGCCGGGAGGTGCTGGCCTTCCAGCGCGAGCTCCTCGAGCGGCTCGAGGAGGGCGGGGCGCCGGCGGTCCGCCGGTGGCTCCGGCGGTTCCCCGTCGACGAGAACTCGGTGCGGGCGATCGCCCGGATGTTCGACGCCCAGGTCCGCTACGCCGGCGCGGCGAGCGTCTCGACCGACCGCCGCCTCGCCGTCGAGGTCGAGCTCGACCAGGAGACCTACCGCCGCAACTACTACGTCCACGCGAACTACGGCCGGCGGTTCAACGACGGCCTCTCGCGGCTCCTCGCCCACCGGTTCGCCCGGCGGGCGAACGCGAACGTCACGGTCTCGGTCGCCGACCACGGCTTCACGCTCTCGTTGCCGCTCAACCGGAAGATCGACATCGAGGCCATCATCGAGGACCTCGATCCCGGGGACGTCAGACCAGACCTCCGGGCGGCCCTCGACGGGACCGACCTGCTCAAGCGGTACTTCCGCATCAACGCCACCCGATCGCTGATGATCCTGAAGCGCTACAAGGGCTACGAGAAGTCCGCGAGCCAGCAGCAGGTCTCCAGCGAGATGCTGGTCGGCTTCGCCCAGGAGAAGGAGGACTTCGCGGTGATGGAGGAGACCTACCGCGAGATCCTCGAGGACAAGCTGGACGTGGGCGCCGTCGAGACGTTCGTCGCCGGCGTCGCCGCGGGGAGCATCGACGTCGCCGTCCGGCGGGTCGACTCGCCGTCGCCCCGGGCCTTCGGCCTGGCGACGCTCATGGCCAGCGACGTGGTCCTGGCCGAGGACGAGTCCGAGGTCCTCCGGGAGTTCCACGAGCGCGTCATGCGAGAGATCGGCGACGACGCCGCGGACCCCGGGGGCGTCACCGTGGAGACCCAGGACTGAGACCCCGGGCACTCCGACGACGTGGCACGGGCGATTTCTGATCGCAGAGACGCCTGCTTTCAGGTGCAAGCCCGGTGGATAGGCGGCTGGTGGTCGTACAGGCCCGCATGGTCGACGAAGACCTCGAACTCGAGCGCGACCTGGGTGAAGCGACCGTCGTCTACGAGGACACCGAGGGCGAACCGACGGAGGTGACGATCCCCAACGAGCACGTCGTCTACGTCCAGGACCACTGGACGATGAAGCTCGACGAGGACGACGAGGGCAACGACATCGTCAGACGGATCCCGTCCCGGCGGATCTTCTACGTGGAACGGTCGGTCGAGGAGTTCGAAGACGAGATCGGGACGATCCGCGACCGCGTCCAGTCGCTGGCGGACGAGCTCGGGACCAAGCTCCCGTTCGGCGGCGGCGACGACGACGGGGACGGACGCGACGGTGGAGCCGAGGAGGAATCGGCCGAGGAGATCGAGATCGAGGAGAACTGAGGTCGGGCTGGCCGTCCCACGTTCGCTTCCCGGGATCGGGTAGCTCCGCGGTCCGCCGGCGATGCAACGGAGGGTGGGACTGGCCGGTAGGCCACCTCCCTCGGTCAGATATAAGTCCCAAGAGCCGGTAGTCTCACGTTTGAGGGGTGATACCGAATGGTCAGATCCACGACTGACGTGGACCGCATCAAGCGGACCGCCGGTTCGGTGCACTGCTCGGTCTGCGAGGAGGACATGGAGCTCCACAACGAGGGGACCCACGAGCCGTTGCTGTTCGGCGACCGGATCGAGTACCGGCAGTACCGGTGTCCCGACTGCGGGCAGGGCGTCCGGTTCGAACGGGACGGGCCGGAGGACGAGTGGACGCAGGCGGCCATCTGAGGTTCCCGCCCGTCACCGCAACAGGGTGTTGAGCGCGTCGGGCACGACGAGGACGTCGCTCCCCGGCTCGATGGCGTCTGTGGCGGTCGCCCGCGCCTCCATCAGACACGCCTCGACCACCTCCGGCGCCTCGCTGTTCGTCACGTAGACGTCGTGGTCGCGGAGGACGCGGGCGACGACGAACGCCCGCTGGGCGCCGGGCTCGTAGCCCGAGCGCATCTCGTCGTACAGCGCCTCGGCGCTCTCCGCGCCGGCGAGACGCTCGTAGAACCGCCGGTCGCCGGTCCCCTGCCCCGCGCCCTCCGGGAGTGCCGCCGGGACGACGACGCGGCCGTCCGGACGAAGCGGGTTCCTCGCACCGAGGACGACGTAGGTGACCGCGCGGGACGTCTGGTAGAGGTTGGCGTCCTTCGGCGCGCCGACGCCCGCGATCACGGCGTCGTAGTCCGTCTCGACGGGGACCGACAGGGCCTCCCGCGCGCTGTCGGCGAGGTCGCGTACGACCGTGCGCGGGTCGCCGGCCGCGACGCCGAGGATCCCGTCGGGGCCGTGGGTGACGTTCAGACAGAAGTCGAGCCCGCAGTGGTCGCCCGCCTCGTCGACCGCCTCGCGGAAGGGGTTGTCCGCGACGCGCCCGAGCCTGACGCCGTCGCGGGCGAGCATCTCCGGGCCGTGGGTGTACCGGATGAGCGACTCGCTCCCGGCGCCGATGGCGACGGTCTTCGCGCCGCCCGAGAACCCCGCGTACTGGTGGGGCTCGACCATCCCCGTCGAGAGCACGCGGTCGGCGCGCGCGACGCGCCGGTTCAGCTCCACGGGGACCCCGTCGATCCCGTCGACCCTGCCGACCTCGACGACGTCGTCCGGATCGTGGTTGACCGCGAGGGAGGCGTGCTCGCCGAGCATCGCCTCGATCTCCGCGTCGGTCATCGGCCGGTGGAGCCCGAGGCCGACGACGATGGTGACCTGCTCGCGGAAGACGCCGACGCGCTCGAGTTCGGCAAGGAGGACGTCGACGAGGACGTCGTCCGGCGTAGCTCGGGTAACGTCGGTGACGACGATGGCGACGGTGTCGTCCGGCTCGACGCGCTCGTGGAGCGCCGGGCCGTGCGGATCGGCGACGGCCGCCGCGGCGGCCTCGCGGACGTCCACCGGCTCGCCGCCCGCTGGCTCGGCGACCGTCACGTCGCAGCCGGGGAGGTCGATCTCGATGGTGCCGTCGGCGAGCGGGAGCGTCACCCCCGTCCTGCCGGGTTCGTCCGCCATACGCACCCATCTTCCCGCGACCGCTTAGGGGTTCGGGACGCACCCTGCCGCATGAGCGGCGGGAGGGGAACCGAGGTGGTCCGTCCGTGGCCCCACACGATCCAAGCGTGGCACGGACGATCCAAGCGTGACACGGACGATCCAAGCGTGGCAGCCCCGCGGGCCTGTCGGCAGCGAAGTTACAAAGTCCCGCCGGCCCGTAGTGGTCCGTCATGGCCGAGACGCACGTGGACGATCTCGAGGGCGAACGGCTCCGGTTCAACGACGACACGTGGGAGCTCACCGGCCGGCTCGACGTCCGCCGGAACGGCGGGGTCATCGACGCCGCGGCGCGGAAGCCCGACCGCGTCCGCGGCTCGACGGGGTCGCTCCGGTTCGAGCTGCGGGACCCGCCCGCGTCGCTCAATCCGGGGAACCTCGGGACGTTCACCGCGGCCCTGGAGCCGGAGGACGGCGGACACACCCTCGTGGTCGGCCGCGAACACGCGACGAACCACTACCGCCTCGAGAGCCTCCTCTACGACTGACTGGCGGCGATCGGGTGGGGAACCCCCCGGCCCCGCGATGACAGGGGTGACGGACCCCTACCCCTTGACGTTGCAGACGGGGTAGACGCGGGCCACCTTGTCGCCGATGCCGAGCGCGTCGCTCACGCGGACGACCTCGTCGACGTCCTTGTAGACGCCGGGGGCCTCCTCGGCGATGGTCGCGCCGCTCTGGGCCTTGACGTAGACGTGCTGGCCGCGGAGCTCGTCCTGGACGTCGCCGCCCCAGTAGTCCTTCTTCGCCTGCGTCCGACTCATCAGCCGACCGGCGCCGTGTGCCGTCGAGCCGAACGAGCGCTCCATCGACTCGGCGCCGCCGCAGAGGACGTACGAGCCGGCGCCCATGCTCCCGGGGATGATGACGGGCTGGCCGACGTCGCGGTAGACCGACGGCACCTCCGGACGCCCGGCGGGGAACGCCCGCGTCGCGCCCTTGCGGTGGACGTAGAGCTCTCGCTCCTCGTCGCCGACGTCGTGGACCTCCTTCTTGGCGATGTTGTGGGCGACGTCGTAGAGCAGCTCCATCTCCAGGTCCTCCCAGGGCTCGCCGAAGACGTCCGCGAAGACCGTCCGCGTGCGGTGCATCACCAGCTGCCGGTTGACCCACGCGAAGTTGATCGCCGCGCACATCGCGCCGTAATAGTCCTCGGCGAGCTGCGAGCCGGCGGGCGCCGCCGCCAGCTCCTTGTCCGGCAGCCGGGACAGCAGGCCGCTGTGGGCCTGCTCGATCTTCCGGAGGTAGTCGTTGCAGACCTGGTGGCCCAGCCCGCGGGAGCCGCAGTGGATGAGGACGACGATCTGGTCCTCCTCCAGGCCGTAGACATCGGCGATGCGGGGATCGAAGATGTCCGTCACGCGCTGGACCTCGAGGAAGTGGTTGCCCGACCCGAGCGAGCCCATCTGGTTGCGGCCGCGGTCCTTCGCCTTCTGGCTGATCTTGGAGGCGTCGGCGTCCGAGCGCATCCCCTCGTCCTCGCAGTGGGCCAGGTCCGACTCGACGGCGTAACCTTCCTCGAGCGCCCAGTCGACGCCGCGCTCGAGCGCCGCCTCGACGGTCGCCACGTCGCCCTCGACGACCCCGCCGCCGCCGAGCCCAGACGGGATGGCGTCGAAGAGCGCGTCGACGAGCTCCTCCTCCTTGCCCTGGACGTCGGCGTAGGTGAGGTTCGACTTCACCATCCGGACGCCGCAGTTCGAGACGACGAGCCCGTTCGCGACGAAGTTGTGGGCGTCGTGTTCGACGCCGATGTCGTAGACCGGTTCGGTCCCGGCGGGTTCGATCGCCGCGATCTCGACGGGGACGGTCAGGTTCTCGCGGACGTCGGTCGACTCGCAGAACTCCTCGAAGGTCGGGAAGTCGGCGGGTGGACGGGGCCGTCCCGCCCGTCCGCTCCAGGCGCTCCGTTCGACGAACCGATCGTTGACGTCGTATCGATCGACGAGCTCCGAGACCGGCGTGCCACCGTCGGCAAGCGTCTCGACCTCCGAGGCGATCTCCGCTCGACGGTCGATCACGTGCTCCTTCCGTCGGAGGTACTGGATCGCCAGCGCCGCCTTCCGTCGCTTCTCGTGGTTGTAGCGGTAGCCGACCTGCGAGAAGAACCTGACGAGGTTCGCCGAGTCGCTCTTGATCCCGAGCCGCAACCGCTCGGTGTCCTCGGTGTCCGCGTCGAACCGCTCGACCTCGTTCGTCCGGATCCCCAGTCCCTCGAGTGCGCGGGCGACGTCGTCCATGAACGCCTCGCCGGCGTCCGCCACGTCGCGCCGCCGGTTCTGCGAGATCTTCGGACAGTAGAGGTTCGTGTTGGAGATCGCCGACGGGGCGTTCATCTCCGCGCCGAAGAACGCCGAGAGGTAGAGGGCCTGCTGCCAGCCGGCCAACCTGTCGAACCACTGGGGCAGCCCGAAGGCGGATTCGACCTTGGCGCCGTCGGGAACTCCGAGCCGGAGGAGGAGCTGTTTGAACCCGTGGGCGCTCACCTTCACGCTGTGTTCGGTGCGGGTGAACTCGTTCCCGTTTATCTCGTGGTCCCGTTCACGCGAGTAGATCCGGGACGGCGTGAACCCGATGGCAGCGACGTCCTCCCGTATCTGCTCGAGGTCCGCTGGCTCCGCGTAGAACCAGGTCTGTTCGCCCCTGAAGGAGCCGTCGCCGACGTGGAACCCCGCCAGCTTCAGGAGACGATTGAACGCGTCGTCGGTCGATTTCAGCGGTAGCAGGTCCTGCCGTTTCAGGAACGAGACGAGCTGTGGATCCTCCCCGGAGAAGTCCTCCTCGGAGAGCACGACGAACTCCTCGGGATCCTCGTGTTCGATTCCCTCGAACGGGTGGACGAATACGGTGTCCCCGTCGCGCAGCTCCTCGAGTTCGACCATCCCCTCGGGGGTGAGGAATGGATGGTCTCCCGTGGCCGTGAGCGTACGCCCGGTCTCGGTCACGACCTCGTAGACCGGTTCGTCGTCGGACTCGGTGAACAACCGTATCCCGGACGACGTCAGCTCCTCGCCGGCGACGACGGCCTCCTCCGCTTCGAACCGATCACGGAGGTCACCGATCGGCATCCGGCGGCCGAACGAGAGGCGGACCTCGGCGTCACCCGTGAGGCAGTTGATGTCGTAGCCGACCGCTCCGGGCGAGATGCAGCCGTCCTCGGTGTCGATCCCGGCGACGCCGCCCACCGGGAAGCCGTAGCCCTGGTGGCCGTCGGGCATGCAGATGGCGTGCTTCCGGATGCCCGGGAGGTGGGTCGTGTTCGTCAGCTGCTCGAGCGTGCGGTCGTCGGCGATCTCCTCGAGCAGCGCCTCGCTGGCGAAGACCCGGGCCGGTACGCGCATGTCCCCCGCCTGGGGGATCTCCCACACGTAGTCCTCGACCTCGTGCAGGGTGAAGTCACCGGCTTCGAAGGTGGTCATGACTGTGACATAGGTGCGCGCTCCCCAATAAGTTACGACCAGATGCGCGGCGGTTGCGGCGAAGCCTCCGCGAGCGCCCCGGCGCGAGCGGTTCGCCGCCGTCGAGCGAAGCGAGACGGTGGGAGCGTTTTCCCCACGTCTTTGCGACGAGAGGTGCCCGCAGGGCGACCCGTAATATCGCGCGAGGACACCCGAGGAGTAAAAAGTGGGTTTCTAGAACCCCTTCCCGAGCAGCTCCCGCGCGATGATGTTCTTCTGGATCTCGGTCGTCCCCTCGTAGATCTGGGTGATCTTGGCGTCGCGGTAGAGCCGCTCGACGTCGAAGTCGTCGACGTACCCCGCCCCGCCGTGGATCTGGACGGCCTCGTCCGCACAGCGGACCGCCACGCGGGAGGCGTACTCCTTGGCCATCGACGCCAGCGTCGTCAGCTGCTCCTCGCGGTGGTCGACCGACCAGGCGGACTTGTAGGTCAGCTGGCGGGCCGCCTCGGTCTCGGTGTGCATCTCGGCGAGCTTGTGCTGGATGGCCTGGAAGTCGCCGATCGGGCGGCCGAACTGCTCGCGCTCCTGGGCGTACGCCAGCGCGCGGCGGTTGGCCCCCGTCGCGATGCCCACGCCCTGGGCGGCGACCTGCGTCCGCGTCTCGTCGAAGAACTGCATCTGCTGGAGGAAGCCCGCGCCCTCGGTGCCGATCAGGTTCTCCTCGGGCACGCGGACGCCGTCGAGGACGAGCTCGGCGGTGTCCGACGCGCGGATCCCCATCTTCCCGGTGATCTTCTCGGCGGAGAACCCGTCGCGGTCCGACTCGACGACGATCTGGGAGAAGCCGTTGTACCGTCCATCGGCGTCGGGGTCGGTCCGGCAGAGGACGACGAAGAAGTCGCCGATCGAGCCGTTCGTGATCCACATCTTGTTCCCGTCGACGACCCACTCGTCGCCGTCTCGCTCTGCGCTCGTTGCGATGGAGGCGACGTCGCTGCCGGCGTGCGGCTCGGAGATCGCGGAGCCGCAGATGGCGTCCCCGGAGGCGAGGTCGGGGAGCCACCGCTCCTTCTGCTCGTCGGTCCCGAACGCGAGGATGGCCTCGGAGCCGAACGCCGTCCCGAGGATGCTCCCGGCGATCCCTGGGTCGGCGGCGTAGAGCTCCTCGATGACGAGCGCCACGTCGAGGGTGTCGTAGCCGGCGCCGCCGTACTCCATGGGGATCTGCGGGCCGGTCAGGCCCATCTCCGCGCCCTTCTCGATGAGCTCCAGCGGGGCCTCCTCCTTCCGGTCGTACTCGCTCGCGACCGGAACGACCTCGTTCTCGCCGAACCGACGGACCTCCTCGCGGATCTGTCGCTGTTCGTCGCTCAGCTCGAAGTCCATACCTCGACGTCCCGCCGGCGGGCCATAAATTCCGGGCCCCTGACGGGCTGCACCGTCCCTCGCCGGCGCCGAGCTGGCGACGGCTGGGTGACAGAACGTACCGGACCCCGGCGATGCTGCCACGTCGGGCGATCGACCGAGCATCGTGATCCGTCGTCGCCCGATCCGGCGGCTGGGACCCGATAATCATCGGGTGTTTATAAGCTACCGTTCGACCGTGGAACGGTGCTAGCCGTCCCACTCGGCCCGGCAGTCGTCGTCGCAGAAGTGGGCAGTCCGGACCGCGTCGTCCTCGATCCACGTGACGACGCGGTGGGTCGGGACATGGACGATGGGCTCGCCGCAGGTCTCGCACCTCGGTGCGTCCTCCGCGGTGACGTCCTCGCCGAGGTCCGACGTCGGGTCCACCATCGGTCGAACCGTCGGGACGGACCACCATGAACGATTGCGTTCGTGCAGGTGGTGCCACGACCCGTCGCTCCCCTGCGGTCGGTCGGTCACACTCGCTCCGACGATCGGACTCGGCTCGCGTCAGATCGACCGCTCGTAGTCCTGGTCGAACATCTGGGCGGACATCGGGGCCGGGTCCCCGTCGGTGAGGTTGTACCGCGAGAAGTCCTCGACGCCGGCCTCGTGGAGGAAGTCCTCGTCGTAGAGGGCGTTGCCGGTGAACGAGGCGGGGTCCCGCGAGAGGATCTCGAGGACG
>SLIW01000025.1 GCA_007135435.1 Natronomonas sp. | reverse complement strand
CGGGGCGTGTACGCCGTGTCGCGCTCGGCCGTCGCGCCGTCGGCGGTGGCCGTCCAGCGGTAGACGTCCCCGTCCCGGTAGTCGATCTTGAAGGTCATCGCGATCCGGTGCCGACCGCGGCGGGGACGTCGCCCTCCTCGCCATCGGCGTCGCCCGCCTCATCGTCGACGTCGCCGTCATCAACATCGCCGTCCTCACCGCCACCCTCGCCGTCAACACCACCGTCGTCGCCGTCGCCAGCCTCGAGCGCCTCCACCTCCGCCTCGAGGGCGGCCACCCGCCGCTCGTGTTCGAGCAGCATCGACACCAGGATCGGGTTCATCGGGTCGTCGGGGTTGAGGTAGCCGCTGGCGTCCGCGTGGGCGTCGGCGTGCTCGAAGAGCCGGTCGAAGTGCGGCTGGTCCCGCCGCCGGAGCGCCCGCCGATAGTCGGCCCAGCGCCCCTTCACCGCCTCGAGGACGTTCCGGAACGTCGGGTTAGTCCGCCCCACCGGTGGTCACCCCCAGGGGCTCCTCGCTCGTGGCGGTCCCGTCCGGCTCGTGGATGGCATCCGCCCCGTCCGCAGTACCAGCCGCGCCAGCCGCACCGACCGCGTGCCGGTGGCGCCGGAGGAGGACCCGCCGCCAGAACGCGAGCGTCGTCTGCACGCCGCCGCCGGGGCGGTCGTAGACCAGCGTCTCGAACCCGTCGCCCGAGAAGCGCGGGCCGAACCGCGTGCGGGTGCACTCGAGGGTCTCGTCGCAGCGCTCGGCGACGCGGCGGCCGAGCCCCCGCGGGTCGTGCCGCGTCACCAGCACGGGCAGGTCCCGCGCGGCCGCGAGCTCGCCGAGCGTCTCGAGCGCCCCGTCCAGCATCGTCTCGCCCTCGCCGGCGTGGAGGTCGTCGGCCGCGTAGAACCGGTCGACGGCGGGCGCGACGAGCAGCGACGGCCCGGGGCCGGTCGCCTCCGGGAGGGTCCCGACGAGGCCGTAGTGCTGGAAGGCGGTGAACGCCCGCGCCACGCGGATCCGGTCGAGCGTCCGCCGGCTGGGCGCGAGGTCCGCGAGGGACGTCGTCGTCGCGTGACCGTCCGCGTCGACCCACAGGCACCCGCCGTCGGACAGCAGCAGGTGGTCGAGGACGAGCGACTGCAGCGCCCCGGTGGTCCGCCCGTCGCTCGCCAGCAGGGTGACGCCGGCGTCCAGCGAGGGGAGCGTCGGCGGCTCCGCCATCGGTGTCGGGTCTGGCTCCATACCGGCGCTCTACCGTCGGGTCGCTAAAGGAAGCGATCGCCCGGCTTCCGGATTTCCGCGACCCGGAATGCAGGCCTCGGAGACGGGCGGCCCCGGCGAGCCCGATCGGCGCGATCCGGTGACGTCGGGCGGATCACCGGCCCGTGCGGGGACGAGGAAAGCACCGGACGGGCGGCAGGAAGCCGGAAGATCGGGCGAGAACTGTGGATCGACGCGACGCAGGTGGGTGAGGCGACGACAATAGATCGACGCGACGACAGTGGATCGACGCGACGACGGAGATCAGGGTGCTTCGGAAATCAGTGCGGAGGATGAGTGAGGAGATTCCCGTATCACGCGTGTATTACCATCTGGTCGGCCAGAAGGGACTAGGTAATACCAAACAGAACCGGTGGCGCGTTTGACGGAGTGCAGCGTTGGACGGGGTGCCACGTTGCGACAGAGAGCGGACAACGGACGCGTAGCGCCGGAGTCACCGCTCCTCGAACTCGGAGATGCGCGAGTCCGCCATCAGCACCGACCGGGTCTCCTCGATGGGGACCGAGAGGCTGATCTCCTTGGTGCGGCCGTACCGGCCCTTCGAGACCACGACGGCGTTGACGATGCCGAGCATGTCCAGCTCGCTGATCAGGTCGGTCACCCGCCGCTGGGTGAGGACGTCCATGTCGACCGCGTTGCAGATCCGCTTGTAGGTGTTGAAGACCTCGCCGGTGTTGATGCGGTTCTCGCCGGCCTCCTCGAGCTGGATGATCGACAGGAGGATCAGCTTCGACTGGGTCGGGAGCGTGCGAACGGCCTCGACGATCCGGTTCAGCTCGATCTTCTCCTGGGCGTCGCGGACGTGGCCCTCCCGGACGAGGTCCTCCTGGGAGCGCTCGGCCAGCTCGCCCGCCGTCCGGAGGAGGTCGAGCGCCCGGCGGGCGTCGCCGTGCTCCTGGGCGGCGAACGCCGAGCACAGGGGGATGACCTCGTCGGCGAGGACGTCGTCCTTGAAGGCGATCTCCGCGCGCTGCTGGAGGATGTCGTTGAGCTGCTCGGCGTCGTACGGCGGGAAGACGATCTCCTCCTCGCCGAGGCTGGACTTGACCCGGGGGTCGAGGAACTCCGTGAACTTCAGGTCGTTGCTGATCCCGATGATGGAGACCCGCGAGCGATCGAGGTCGGAGTTCATCCGCGAGAGGTTGTAGAGCGTGTCGTCGCCGGACTTCTCGACGAGCTTGTCGATCTCGTCGAGCATGATCACGACCACCCGGCGGTAGAAGTCCACCGCGTCGAAGAACTCGCTGTAGACCCGGTCGGTCGGCCACCCGGTCATCGGCACCAGCTCCGTCTCCTCGCGGTAGCGTTCCAGGTGGGCGACCCGGTCGCGGGCCTCCTG
>SLIW01000417.1 GCA_007135435.1 Natronomonas sp. | reverse complement strand
GGCCGCGAGCCGGCGGGCGTTCGCGTGGTCCTCCGCGAGCCGCTCGCGGTTTTCGAGCGCCAGGAGGCCGGGAGCGGCGATGACGCCCGCCTGTCGCATCCCACCACCGAACAGCTTGCGGACGCGGTGGGCGGCCTGGACGAAGTCCGCGTCTCCGGCGACCATCGACCCGACGGGCGCGCCGAGCCCCTTCGAGAGACAGCACATCACGGAGTCGACCTCGCGGGCGAGCCGCGACGCCTCGACGTCGAGCGCCGCGGCGGCGTTGAACAGCCGCGCGCCGTCGAGGTGGACCGGCACGTCGCGGGCGTGGGCGGCCTCGCAGGCGGCGTCGATCGCCTCGGGGGCGATGGCGGAGCCGCCCTTGCTGTTGTGGGTGTTCTCGAGGCAGAGCAGTCCCGTCCCGGGCCGATGATCGTCTGCCTCGACGTACCCCTCCGCGACCGCCTCCGGCGTGACGACGCCGCGGTCGCCTCCGTCGATCGTCCGGGCCTGGAGCCCGGAGTGCTGGGCGAGCCCGCCGAGCTCCCACTTGTAGACGTGGCTCTCGCGCTCGACGAGGACCTCCTGGCCGGGCTCGGTGTGGACCCGTGCCGCGATCTGGTTGCCCATCGTCCCCGACGGGACGTACAGCGAGTCCTCCATGCCCACGAGGTCCGCGAACGTGGCCTCGAGCTCGTTGATCGTGGGGTCCTCGCCGTAGACGTCGTCGCCAACGTCGGCCTCGGCGGCGGCCTCCCGCATCGCCCGGGAGGGCGTCGTCACCGTGTCGCTCCGGAGGTCGATCATACTCCGTAGACTCGCGGCAGGTCCCTTAGCGGTGACGAAGGCGGGGCGACGGGTGGTCGAGGTCGGGGCGATGAGGCGGTCGAGGTCGGGGCGACGGGTGGTCGAGGTCTGGACGACGCGGCGATCG
Organism: Natronomonas sp.; assembly: GCA_007135435.1. GTDB lineage: Archaea > Halobacteriota > Halobacteria > Halobacteriales > Haloarculaceae > Natronomonas. The sequence continues at coordinate 1,705 of SLIW01000417.1, read as the reverse complement.
AGGCCGGAGTGACGGGTGGCAGAGGCAGTAGCGATGGTGGGACGATGTCGTGAGTGGCAATTCAGCCTGGTAGGCTCCAGGGCCGACCGGCGGTTTTTAGCCCGGGACGACCGAACCGGTCGTATGGACGTGAAGTCCCGGCACCACCTGCGGTCGGACGAGGTCAGGGACCTCGAGGAGCGCCTCGCCAGGAGCCTCGGCATCGACCTCGACGGCGAAAGCTACGAGCGCGTCGAGTTCACCGACGCCGACCGCGAGGTGGTCCTCGTCGACGGGGAGCCGCTGGTCGCCTCCTACGACGGCGACCTCTTCGTGACGGTCCGTGGCGCGAACGAGCATCCCCCGGAGGGCCACGTCGTCACGGTCGACGCCGGGGCGGTCTCGTTCGTCTCCGACGGGGCGAACGTGATGCGACCCGGGATCACCAAGGCGACGGCAGACATCGAGGCCGGCGACCTCGTCGTCATCGTCGAGGAGACCCACGAGAAGGCCCTGGCGGTCGGCCGAGCGGAGACCGACGGCGACGACATGCTCGGCGACGAGGGCAGGGTCGTGAAGACGCTCCACCACGTCGGCGACGAGCTCTACGAGTTCCACGTCTGAGAGAGATCATCGACGGTCTAACCCCGGATGCCGCCACTCGTTCTCGCATCCCCTGGCGGATGAAGGGCGAGCGCTCTACGGGAGTCCGAACCCGCAAGCACTGCAGGCCGAACGAAGTGAGGCCGAGGCGCGCAGCGTGGTTCAGACGATCGTAGAGCGCGAGGGCTTCGGAGGTCACCTCATTTGTCGCGGAATCGCACAGGAGAACACCCCCGAAGCCCTCGCCCTTCATCCACCAGGACGGTGTCCGTTCATCCCTCGACGTCGTCCATGTCGTCCTCCTCGTAGGCGTCCTCGTACCGCTCCATGGCGTCCTCGTGGCCCTGGACGGCCAGCTCGTAGGTCTTCCGCAGGTCCGCTATCGGCGTCTCCGTGGCGTCGACGCGGAGGTCGTGGTACGGTGGATCGAACGGCCGTTCCTCGGTGTCCTCGACCAGCAGCGCGGCGCTCTGGACTGTGAGCTCCTCTCGCTTATCGCCTCCCGCCTCGTGGCCGGCTTCGAGGGCTTCGACGAGCCGCTCCGACAGCGGTTCCTCACGGTCGCTGGATTCGTACGTTTCGGCGACGGCGTCGATCACTTCCTCGCCGACGAGCAGGTTTCCCGCGACGGTGAAGTGCCCATCTTCGACCGCGTCGCTCCCGTCGTGGTGCCCGAACCAGGGCTTGCACTCCTCGCCCGAGTAGACGAACGACCCGTCGCGATCGACGCCGTGGAGCTGCCGGTTCTCCGCACCGTCGTCGGCGTTCAGGAGCGACTGCAGGGCGTCCTCCACCGCGAGGCCGTCGTCGACGTACTCGATCCCCTTTCGGCCAAGTTCGACGTTGACCAGGCTCTGGGTGGCGACTGCTCCGTTCTCGCTGACGAAGGGACAGAGCGTCCCGACCCCCGCGAGGCGGGTAGTGACCGCGACGCCGAAGCGGTGCTGTTCGACCCCGTCGTCGTCCTCGAATGGTTCGTGGACGCAGATGCTGAAGGTCATCTCTGGTGGGATGGGTGTGCGAAGCGGGGTAGCAAAAAGGTCGGTATGGCGGTAGTGTCTGTCCTTACAGGTCGATCTGCTGCGTCTGGCTCGTTTTGTTTCCGTCGGTGTCGGTGACCGTT
>SLIW01000180.1 GCA_007135435.1 Natronomonas sp. | reverse complement strand
CCCTCGGGGTCCTGCTCCATGCACATGAAGACGAGGGTGGCGAGCTCGAGCCCGCGGTAGATGACCTCGATTGCGGGGCCGGCGTTGCCGCCGCCGACCCACGGGTCCTCGATGTAGGTGACGGCCTCGATGTCGGCGCCCAGCTCCTCGAGCAGCTCGTCGCAGTACCGGACGGTCTGGTCCTTCCAGTAGACCTCCCCCTGGTAGGCGTACTGCTCGGGGTCCTCGAGGTCCTCGCGGGCGTTGAACGCGTGGTGGGCCATCATCTCGAAGGCCATCGTGTGGCGGCCCGTCTTGCCCACGTTGTCGATGTCCTGCATCCGGATGCACGGCTGGCTGATCGTCAGCGGGTTCGCGGGCGGCGGGGTCTTCCCGCTCGTCACCAGCGGCTGGAAGTCGTAGATCGACGCCTGCGTCAGCAGGACGTCGTCGCGCCAGCGGTTCGCCGCGACCGGGTACGGGTCGATACGTTCGTGGTCCCGCTCCTCGAAGAACGAGAGGAACGCCTCGCGCATCTCCTCGAGGGTGTACGGCTCGTCGAAGCCGGGCGCGTCGATGAACTCGTAGTCGGCACACGGCGGCTCCCCGCAGATCTCCCGCTCGTGGTCGCGCGTCCAGAAGTGCGCCCCGCAGGAGGGGCACTCCTTGCGCTCGAACCCCTCCTCGTGGAAGTACTCGAGCTGGTACTCCTCGTCGAGCTCGCTCATTACCCCTGTTTCGCTCGTGACCGGCTAAATGGTTTTCGAGGTCGGTGACGTCCGCAGAGGATCACTGGAACGGCCGCCGTGGACCGCTGGTACGGCCGTCGAGAATCACTGGAACAGCCGCCGAGGACCGCTGATACGGCCGCCGAGGACGACTGGAACGGGCGGCCGTTCCCTCGATCGGTGTCCTGGAAAGATTGCCGGGGTGAGGAACGATTGCCGGGGAGAGGAACGATCGCCTGGGTGGACCCGTTGGATCGCTGGACCGATCCGTGTCGGGCGCTGAACCGGCCATCCGTGACGCCCCTCAGGTCAGCCGCCGCAGCCGGGCGTAGACCGGGACGAACAGTCTGTAGACGGGCAGCGGGACGTTCCGCCCGACCAGCCTCGCGTACCGGGCCAGGACGGGGTCCGCGCTCCGGTCGACGAGTTCGTCCAGGTCGGTCGACGCCAGCCACTCGGCGAACGCCGCGGCGCCCTCGTGGGGGTACTCGGCGTCCGGGTCGAGGTGGTCCTTCAGGTCCTGCCACATGAACCGCTCGTCGGCGCCCAGTCGCCAGTCGCCGGCCTCGAACCGCTCGCGGAAGGTCTCGAAGCTCGCGTCGTCGACCTCGTAGCCGTGGCGCTCCGGGTCGAGGCCCGCCAGCATGAGCCCGAAGATCGTCCGGGCGCACTTCTCGCAGCGGCTGCAGTTCCCGCCGCCGTCGCCGCTGTGACACGACCGGATCGTCAGCCCCGGGGCCTCGGCGTCGACGTACTGGGCGATGCGTTCGATCTTCTGCTGTCGGCTCAGCTCGTACCCGTCATGGTGGGTGCGCGTCCCCGACCAGGCGACCTGGTTGTCGATGGCCGGATGCGAGCCCCACGCCTCGCCGAAGTCGCTCGTGTGGGTCGCGGCGATGTAGAGGTCGCCGATCCCGTGTTCGTAGGCGAGCGGGGCACAGATGCCGGACAGACCCAGCCCGTGCTGGACGGACGCCCACCACGTGCTGTCGAGGTAGCGGGCGTAGTGTGCCCGGAGCATGCTCCCGTCCAGGAACCCGTGCATGTCCGTCTCGACGAACAGCGGCTCCAGCCCATGGTCGTCGGCGAACGACTCGACGATCGCCCGGTTGCGCCGCCACGTCTCCCGGTCGTCCAGGGCGGTGTCCGCGCCGTTCATGGAGATCAGGTACGGATCCTCCGAGCGGTGGCGGATGTACGTCGTCAGCGAATCGACGCCGCCGGTGAACAGGAGCGCGCTCTCGTCGAAGCGGCCGTCCCCGACGTCGGCCATCGCCGCGTGATCGTCCCCGACGGGTGGTCGTTCGCCGGGTGACTGCGAGGTGTGCACCTCTGCCCCGGCTCCCCCAGGGCTCGGCCGGTTCGCAGGAGTCGCGGGATCGGCTGCGGCCGAGGTGGGATCCGACGGGTCGTCGCTCGAGAGACCCTCCGGGCTGGACGAGATCCGACCCCCGTCACCCCGGGCGCTCGCGTACCGACTCCCGTCGCCGAGCGGATGGACCACCTCGTCCGCACGGACCGCGCCGCCCTCGACGAGTTCGGGGTAGAGCGACGCCATCGCCTCCTGGACGCGGCGGAGCGATTCGTGGAACGTGTCGTCGATGGTGGGGACCTCCACGTCGGCGCCGGCCACCCAGGCGACCGGACAGACGTTCGCCAGCCACGGGATCGCCAGGATCGCGTCCGGGACGGCGGAGACGTCCGACTCGTAGGAGACGAAGAACGGGTCCGACGAGAAGAACCGGGCCAGCTCCCCGGTGGGGTCGTACTCGTACCGGACCGTCGTCCGGCCGGGTCGGGTCTCGGTACGTATCGCGTCCAGGACGAGCGTCTGCATTCTCCACTGGTAGGTCCGGGACGACCCTCAAAAACGGTTGGCATCGTATTCGTGGTTACCGATAGCCTAGGAACAGTTCTAGGCGGGTCGATGTACCTGAACGGCCCACTAGGTACCGACGTCCGGGCGACCGCGATCGGCCGACCGTCTGTCGGTTGGATGCGTCTACCGAACGTTGCGAGTGTGTGACACTAGAATGGATGGATATCTCACGCCAGGGCGGTCGTTCTCGGCCGCCGGAGCGGCGGGTCGAGCGCTTGCGGACCCCTCGATACTGTCGGACCGTCGGGCCATCGAACCGTCGGGCGCTCCGTGTCGTCGGACCGTCGAACCTTACGACCCGTGGTCCAGCGCCAGCGACGCCAGCAGTGCCTCGAGCTGGACCTGTTCGTTGGCGCCCGCCGTGATCCGGTAGTCGGCCTCGCCGATCCGCTCCATCACCCGGACCGCCTCGCGGTCGTCGAGCTCGAACTCCCACACCGAGCGGTGGAGCTGGTCGATGACGTCGCCGCCGGCGATGCCGACGTCGGTCAGGAGGGTGTCCAGCTGCGCGCGGGCGGCGGTGAAGTCGCCGTCGAGGGCCGTCGTCACCATCTCGCGGATCTCCTCCGGGCGGGCCGTCGCGGTGATCGCGTAGACGGCATCCTCGTCGACGACCTCGCCCGTGACGGCCGCTGCCTGCAGGCCGTTGATCGCCTTCCGCATGTCCCCCCCGGCGGCGTACACGAGGGCCTCGACGCCGGCGTCGGTCAGCTCGATGCCCTCCGCGTCGGCGATCCGCCGGATCTGCGTCTCCACCGCCTCGTCGCTCAGCGGCGAGAACCGGAAGACCGCACACCGCGACTGGATGGGGTCGATGATCTCGCTGGAGTAGTTACACGAGAGGATGAACCGCGTGTTGTCGGAGAACTGCTCCATGGTCCGCCGCAGCGCCGACTGCGCGTCGGAGGTGAGCGCGTCGGCCTCGTCGAGGAAGATGATCCGGTGGTCGTAGCCCCCGAAGGAGGCGCGGGCGAACCGCTTGATGCGCTCGCGGACGACGTCGATGCCCCGCTCGTCGGAGGCGTTCAGCTCCAGGAAGTTCTCCCGCCAGTCGTCGCCGTAGATCTCCTTGGCGATGGCGATCGCCGAGGTCGTGTTGTGCATCACCGTCGGGATGGCCCCGGCGACGTAATTCCGTGTTTCCGGTACCGTGAGGTCGTATACCCGCTGTGGTTCAGAGACGTGCTCGACGGATTCGACCTCGTCGAAATAGAGGTCGCCTCGGGAGAGCACGTCGAGCGTCCGGAGGTGTTCCAGCACTTCCTCGGAGAGCATCCCAGAGGCGATTCCGCGCACCTGTTCGACGACCGTGCCGAACCGGGTGATCGTCGCCAGGTCGTGGTCCGCGTTCTCAAGGAGATTTATTACGGCCGTTCCGAGGAGGTCGGTCCCCTCGGCGACGTCGTTGTAGGGGACGTCGAGACCGTCGATTGTCGCACGCAACTCCGACTGAATCGTCCCGGCGTCCGGGGGCGCCTCGAGGGCGTCTAGCCCCTCCAATAATGTCGTCGCGCGTCGGCATTGGGGCGTTCGTCGGCCGTCTGAATACTCCAGCAACCGATCCGATCTGACGCCGGCCTCCTCGCTGAGGTCCCGTCGGACCGCGATGGGTTCGAGACGGTCTCGCTCGCCGATCCACGTGGCGGGTAGCGCCTCGATCCGTTCGACATCTGCTTCCAGCCGATCGAGGGTCGCGAGCGCCTCCTGTGCGTTCTCGAGCTTCTCGACTGCGGCGTCGAGTATCCGGTCGACGTCCTCGAGGTGGCTCTCTCGCCCGGGCGTTTCGGGGTTCAGAGTGTCGGCCACCAGTTCGCCCTTGGGGAGGTACAGTGCCTCACATAGCTCGTCGACGGCGGTCTGTGCAGGTATCGTGTCGTGATTCGGATTGCCGTCGCGGTCGGCGCATTCCGAGAGACGGTCCGCCTTCTCATCGACGGTGAATCCCACGACCGCTTCGAACCGGGAGAGAATCGGAGCGCTCGAGACGTAGAGGACGTGGTACTCCCGCTTCTCGCCGCTCCCATTGGTCGCCGACTTCCGCTTCGTCGTCCGTCTCGACGGGATCCCCTCACCCGCCAGCAGGTACGCGAGCAGGGTAATCATGTCGCCGTCCTTCTGGGTGAGTTCTAGAATCCCCTTCTCTCCCATGTGGCCCTCGGCGTCGAAGATCGCCCGGAGGAACGCGCGTCTGGACTCCTTCGGTGCACGAACGATGCCGGAACCGATCCCATCGTTGCTCTCGAAGATCGAGAAGCAGCTCTCGAGGTAGTGAACGACGGTCCGGTTCTCGATGGCCCGGTACTCGACGCCCTTCTGCACGCCCTGTTTCGGATCGACACCGAACGTCTCCCGCGCAACGTCCGAGAACTGCTCGAGCAGCCCCTCGTCGTTGTTGTAGAATTTGACCCGTGCTCGTTCGATACGCGCTTCGCTCACTGCGAGCCCGACGAAGGTTGCGAGTTCGGGCGTCAGCTCCCAGGGGGGTTCAACGGGACGCGAGCGGCGATTGTTCGGCGCGACGTACTGGATGGCCTCGACGTGCTCACGGAGTGTCTCTCGTGATACGTCGAGCGAGCGGAGATACGAGAGCGAACAGACGGTGGAAATCTCGTCTAGATCGACACCGTCCGACTGGCGACGGTAGGCCTGGACGGTCCGCTTCGGGGTCCCCGTTCGAGCCGCGATCTCGTCGTCGCTCTCTCCGGCTCGAATGCCGTGCAACGTGATTCGCTTGCTTCCCACGTTGTCTTCGACCACAGAGATCCCGTGACGCTCCGCGAACGCCTCCGTCACGTGAACGAACGTCCGGTCACCGTCGAGGACCTCCGTCCAGTCGAGCTCGCCGTCTCCCTCGGGGAGCGGCGCCTCACGTGGGCGGACGACCCGGTCGTCGGCCTGGACGTTTTCGGCGCGTTTCCACTGTAGTCCCGCCGAGGTGATGATCAGCAGGCGATGTTCTGGCGTGACCGTGATCTCGTTGCCGTCTCGGGTCGTGACCCGGACGAGGTTCCTGGTCTCCTCGCCGAAGACGTGGGATGGTGGCACGAACTCGAACCCACTCCCCTCGTCGAACGTGACGATCTCGAGTCCCTCGTCTGGACTGCCGAACCCTTCCCGATCACCGACGACGTTTCCGATCCGTTCGACCCCCCGGTTGGTGAGGACCGGGGTCTCCCCGGTAAGACACTTCCCCGTGCCGGCAGGCCCGGCGAACAGGAGGTGCGGCAACTCCTCCTGTTCGATGTACTGCTGGAGCCGGTCGATGACGTCCTCGTGGCCGACGACCTCCTCGAGGGTCTGCGGGCGGAACTTCTCGATCCAGATCTCGCGTCCGCGTTCCGCAGCGGCAGCGTCGCTCATGGCCTGGGGTGGGCCCTCACCGGGCATAAACCCCCCGAGACGGGTGGACCGTCGTCGGAAACAGTGCTCGTCGGGAACAGCCGCGGTACCCGGGTCGAGGACCGCGTCCTCCAACCAGGGGTCCTTCCACCAGAACAGAGCGGCACGCTGAAACCCCTCCCGTCCCCTACGAGGTGTATGCACGTGCGGTGTGAGGTCGTCGGCGAAGGAACCCACGACCTCGAGTTGCCATCCGACGCCACCTACGGCGACGTCCTCGGGGAAGTCGGCCTCTCGCCCCACGAGGCGTCCGTGCTCGTCGACGGTACGCCGGTGCCCGAGGACCGGTCGGTCGACGCCGACGCCGACGAGGTCCAGGTGCTCCGGCTGATCAAGGGGGGATAGATGCGATCGGAGGACCCAGGCGTCGCTGTTCGCTCGGCGACCCCGTCGGAGTACGTGACGGTCCGGAGCATCATCGAGGGCGCCCTGCTGGAGGTCGACGAGGGATCGCTCCGGCGGTCGGCGGTCCTGGTCGCGGTCGACGACGGCCGGATCCTGGGCGGGCTCGTCCTCTCGGGGCTCGAGGTGGAGGCCGTCGCGGTCCGCCCGGGCCGCCGTGGGCAGGGGATCGGCACGGCGCTCGTCGGGGAGGCGGCGGCCCGCCGACCGGTGCTGACGGCGGGGTTCGAGCCCGACGTTCGGGCGTTCTACGAGTCGCTCGGGTTCGCCGTCGAGTGCGACGGCCATCGGTGTCGCGGACGGCGTGACCCTCGACGGATGCGTCGCCGTCGTCGGGGGTGAATGAAAGAGCGATTTGTCCCACGAGAAGGCCTTTACCTTCGGCCGGATCGGTCCACGGTATGAGACGGCGCACGATTATCGCGGCGACAGGTCTCGCCGTTCTGACCGGGGGAGCGGGATGTCTCGACGGCGTCGACGGATCGGGAGGCGAGGAGGAGGGCGAACAAGAAGACGGGACGGCCACCCCGGGGGAGACCGACCACCAGAATGGCCTGGAGGACCGCGTCAGAGACTGCGAGGAGCAGTTCATCCGGGAGGAGATCGTGACCGGTGCTGACGAGCACATCGACGGGCCACTTGCACCGGCGATCGTGGAACGACGGCCGGGGGAGGCCGGCGAGTTCCTCGAGGTCCGGACCGAGTTCGGTGTGACCCGTGAGACCGATGACGGGCCGGACGAGCACCTGGACTACGCCGTGGCGGCCATCTACCTCGTTGGCGACGACGTGTATCGAACCGAGGGAACCGATGCTGACGGCGATCCAGGAGACGGAATCCGCGTCGACTGTTGACGGCTGCAAGGGTGCCGAACGCAGGCTCCCAATAGACAAGAGACCCCAGACAGCCGCGTCAGACGAGTGGTTCGACCAGATCACCCCCCGCCCGGAGCAGCTCGTCGACGCGTTCACGGGATCCCGCCTCCGCGTAGACCCGGAGCTTCGGCTCGGTGCCGCTGGGGCGGACGAGCAGCCACGAGCCGTCGGCGAGCCGGAGCTTGAAGCCGTCGGCGGTGCCGACCGACTCGACGGCCGTCCCGGCCACGGTGTCGGGGATCTCGTCGTCGAGCCGCTCGATGACGCCCGCCTTCCGGGCGTCCGGACACGCGACGCTGATCCGGTCCTGGACGATGTCGCCGTGTGCGTCCCGGATGCGGTCCAGGCGGTCGTCCAGGGGCTCGACCGCGTGGGCCGCGGCCACCAGTAGCGCGACCAGGATCCCGTCCTTGTTGCGGAGGTGACCCCGGACGCCGAAGCCCCCTGACTCTTCGCCGCCGACCAGCGCGTCGTGGTCGGCCATCGCCGCGGCGACCCACTTGAAGCCCACCGGCGTCTCGTGGGCCGACTGGCCGTGCGCCTCGGCGAGCCGATCGATCAGGAACGTCGTCGAGACGGTGCGGACGGCGTCGCCGGCGCCGGGGGCCGGGTCGGCGGCGGCGATCAGGTGGTCGTACAGGGCCGCGAACAGCCAGTTCGCGTCCACCACGCCCCGGTCGGGCGTCGCGACGGCGATGCGGTCGGCGTCGCCGTCGTTGGCGATCCCCAGGTCGGCGGCCCCCGCAGCCACCCGCTCGGCGAGGTCGCCGAGCCGGTCGGCGGACGGCTCCGGCGGTGTGCCGCCGAACGTCGGGTCGGCCTCGGTCCGCAATCGCACGACCTCCGCGTCGGCGCGCTCGAGCAGCACGTCGGTGACCCCCCGACCGCTGCCGTGCATCGCGTCGTAGGCTACCGTGACCCCCGAGAGGTCGGGGGCGCCCTCGACGTCCTGGGCGTTTTCGACACCGGCGTCCCGCACGAACGCCAGCGCGTGCTCGAGGTACGGTTCCAGGAGGTCGACCTCGTGGACGCGGCCCTGTTCGGACTCGGCGCAGGGGTCGGGCGCCCGGAGGTGGTCGGCCAGCCAGTCGGTCACCGCCGGCAGCGCCGGGGCGCCGTCGGCGGGGACGAACTTGATCCCGTTGTACTCGGGCGGGTTGTGGCTGGCGGTCACCTGGAGGGCGCCGTCGAGCCCGCGGTCGAGGACGGTCCAGGCGACGACCGGCGTCGGGGTGTCCCGGCGCGGGAGGTAGGCATCGATCCCGTTGGCGGCGAGGACCCGACTCAGCTCCTCGGCGGCGCCTCGCGAGCCCTCCCGCGGGTCGTACCCGACGACGACGCCGAGGTCGCTGAGTGCCGTGGACCCGTCCGCATTCTCCCGGACGTAGTCCGCGACGGCCTGTCCGACCGCCCGGATCCGCGGCGTCGTGAACTCGTCGACGGTCGTCCGCCAGCCGTCGGTGCCGAACGCGACGTCCATGGCGGAGCGACGACCCGACGTCCCAAAAAGGCGACTCCGCTGTCGTCGGAGTCGGGCGAGCGCGTGGTCGAGAAGGGAGACCCTTTTTGCGCCCGCCGCGATAGGGACGGACGATGGAGTCGCCGCTGTGGACGGACGAGCACGCGCCGGCGCTCGCGGAACTCCCCCAGCGGGAGGTCCGCGAGAGCCTGACGCGGGCGGTCGAGGAGCCGATGAACCTGGTCGTGTTCGGCCCCCGTGGCGCGGGCAAGACCGCGGCCGTCCGAGCCCTCGCCCAGGAGGCCCACGACGACCCCGACAACGACTTCCTTGAGCTGAACCTGGCGGACTTCTTCCAGCGGACGAAGAAGGAGATCAGGAACGACCCGCGGTTCGCGCCGTTCCTCTCCGGGGAGATCTCCTGGGTCAAGCAGCTCGGTACGGGCCAGAAACAGCAGGTGAGCAAGCGGTACAAGAGCGACTGGTCGAAGGCCGAGATGGTCAACCACGTCCTCAAGGAGTACGCGGCCTACCGGCCGACGGCCAGCCCCTACAAGACGATCCTGCTCGACAACGCGGAGGCGATCCGCGAGGACTTCCAGCAGGCGCTCCGCCGGGTCATGGAGCGCCACTACGAGACGACGCAGTTCGTCATCGCGACCCGGCAGCCATCGAAGCTCATCCCGCCGATCGAGTCGCGGTGCTTCCCGGTGCCGGTCCGGGCGCCCTCCCACGCCGAGGCGGTGGAGGTGCTCGAGCGCATCGTCGAGCGCGAGGGCGTCGACCACGACGACGACGGCATCGAGTACGTCGCCGGCTACGGCGACGGCGACCTCCGGAAGGCCATCCTCGGCGCCCAGACCGCCTACGAGGACGAGGGAGCGGTGACGATGCAGGCCGCCTACGAGGCGCTCGGCGACGTGGGCATCCGCGACGAGCTCGAGGCGATCCTCGAGGACGCCGACGCCGGGGAGTTCGCGGACGCGCGGAAGGGCCTCGACGAGCTGCTCTACGACCGCGGCTACGCGGGCGAGGAGGTGCTCGGCGAGCTGCTCGAGGCGGCGCGGGCGCGGTACGACGGGGACGACCTCGCCCGGTTCCACCTCCTCGCCGCCGAGATCGACCGCGAGATGCACGAGGGTACCACCGACCGGGTCCATCTCGGCCGGCTGGTTGCCGAGCTGGGGCGGTGAGGGGCGCAAGAGCATGACCCACCGACCCGACGGCGTCGTGACCGGAGGCGGACACCCATGAGCGAGCGCGCTGCCGGAGACCTGCGGGCGAACCTGGCGTCCATCGCGCCGGGCGAGCCGGTCGACGGCGTCTGTCGGCCGGGGCACCTCGGCGATCCGCTGGACGCCTGGGCGGACGCGCTCGCGGCGCGGGAGGTCGACCGCGTCGTCTGTCTCCTGTCGGCCCCCGAGGCGATCCGCTGGGGGCTCCCACGGGCCTACGCGGACCGCTTCGAGGTCGCCCACGCCCCGATCCGCGACCGCCACCTGCCCGACGAGGCGACGCTCACCGCCGCGCTCGACGCGATCCGGGCGACGGCGGCGGACGGCGGCGGTCGCGTGGCCGTCCACTGCAACGCGGGGCTCGGCCGGACGGGCATCGTCTCGGCGGCGTGGCTCGCGCGGGAACGGGGGTACGCACCGACCGAGGCGATCGAGACGGTCGAACGGGCCGGCCGAGCACCACGCGAGGCGATCCGCTGCGGGAACGCGACCGAGGCGGAGCTGCTGGACCTGCT
>SLIW01000539.1 GCA_007135435.1 Natronomonas sp. | reverse complement strand
CCACACAGCGGCGCCGTGTCCGTCGCCGTCACGCAGACGTACCGGCGGGCGCTCCGGAAGGCGGCGTCGACGAAGGGGATCGGCGTCCCGAACGGGTCGAGGTCGACGACGTCGTACCCGGACTCGTGCATGTGCGCGTTCGCGTCCCGGTGGACGACCTCGCCGTCGAGCCCGTTGGCCTCGAGGTTCCTGCGCGCCAGCTCGACGGCCCGCTCGTCGACGTCGCAGGCCGTCACCCGGTAGCCGGCGTCGGCGGCGCGGACGGCCCGGATCCCGCTCGCCGTCATCGCGTCGAGGTACGTCTCGCAACCGGGATCGCGTCCACCGATGGCCGCGAGCACCGCCACCGTCACGTCTCGGTTCAGCTCCTGGACGGGGTTGTAGAAGACGTCCGATCCGGTGCCCTCGCTCGCGCCGTGGCGCGTCTCGGGCACCTCGACGGTGATCCCGCCCTCACTGACCTCCATACACCGGGTTCCCCACGGCGGACGAAAAGGGACACGCTTGTCGCCGCCGCGCCGCACCGTGCCGAGGCATGCCGTCCCGGCCACCACGCCGTCCCGGCCACCACGCCGTCCCGGCCACCACGCCGTCCCAGCCGCCCCCGCCATCCCCTGACGCATGCGACGCGTCGGTCCGGGGGTCACGAGGGTTCGAGACCCGTACCAGAAGTGGTTTTTCACTGCGTTGCCACGGGTCGGGTGATGACCGACCGGGACGCCGGGGTCGCGGGTCTGGGGGTGCGGGAGCTCAGGTACCTGGGGGCGATCCTGGCGGCCGCCGTCGCGGCGATCCACCTCCTCCACCCGCGGCTCGGCGCGCCGCGGCTGATGATGCACCTCCAGATCGGCACCCTCTTCGACCCGCGACCGCTCGCGTTCGCCCTCTCGGCGTTCCTGATGGTCTTCGGCGTCCTCCTGGTGTACCACGGCGTCTGGGTCCGGCAGGTCTACCTGCTGGGGATCGCCCTGCTGGTCGTCCACCTGGTCGGCTACGTCGCCTGGCACACCGTGCTGGACCACGGCGGGTTCTGGCCGCACATCCACGCACACGGTCACGGGGACGCGGGCGTGGTCGAGACGGTGTGGGTACACCTCGTCGAGGACACCGTCGCGATGGTCAGCAAGCTGCTCGAGGTGGCGCTGATCGTCGTCCTCGCCGGTCTGTACCGGCTCGACCCGGTCGCGGGGGGCTGACCTGACCACCGGCCGCCCCACCGTCCACCGACCGTCCCACCGTCCACCGGCCGCCCCACCGTCCACCGGCCGCCCCACCGTCCACCCGGTCCACGAGGTCAGTCGACGGCGTCTGACCCGCGGGCCGCTCCCGGAGACGTCGATCGCTCGAGGGCTACCCGTCGGTCGTGATCTCGAGGTGGAGGTGGTCGCCGTCCTGGAGCTCGTACTCGGTGGGGTCCACCTCCTCGTCGTCGACCAGGAACGTCATCTCCGTCCCCTCCTCGCCCCGGTCGTAGACGGTCCCGTCGTAGGTGATCCGGAAGTCGCCGCCGTCGGCGTCGAACGAGAAGTGCGGGATGTGGTCGACGGCCTCGGCGAACGTCACCCGCTCGGTGCCCTCCATGTACCAGTACTCGTCGAACTCGTGGAAGTGGAAGGCCATCGCGTAGTCGTCGGCGTGCTCGGCCTGGAAGCGGTCCTCCGTCAGGTCGACCTCCGACCCGTCGATGACCACCTCCATGGTCCCGCTCTCGTCGAGGCGGTCACCGCCACCGTGGGAGGACCCGCCGCCTCCGCCGGGGCTCACACAGCCGGTCAGCGCGACGATGCTCCCCGTCGAGATGATGAACGTCCGTCTATCCATGTGTCTGGATCGCGTGCGTACCGTCGTCCAGTCGAGTGGGTCGTCCGCACATTCGAGTGGGTCGTCCGTCCGCTCGAGTGAGTCGTCCGTCAAGTCGAGTACGTCGTTCCATCGTGTCGCGTTCGATGCGCTCCGGCCTCACGCGCTCACCCCACCCGCGAGGGCCGCCCTCGGTCATCAGATGCCTCCCGGACCGTGGTCGACCAGCGACGACGAGCCCTGCGGACCGGTCACGACGCCGCTCGTGAGCTCGGCCAGCGTCGCCTCCAGTTCGTAGGTCGGCGTCTCCAGCACCAGGCGCGTCCCGTCGGAGACGTTCACGAACCGGAGCGTCAGTTCGAAGGTGCCGTCGGCGGCGACGGTGCCGAGCTCGCGCTGCCCGGTCCGCGGTTCCCGGACCCAGACGTCCTCGCCGGCGTGGGTCGAGGCCGTCCGGCCACGGACCACGTGGGTCGGGAGGCTGGCGTCGGCGCCCTCGCCCGCGGTCGGGTGTCCCCGGTCGATCCACGCCTGGAGCCCCTCGTCGAGGGCGTAGACGGCGGAGAAGCCGTCACCCAGGAGCGACGCGGCTCGCCGACCGGCCAGACTGTGCGGGCAGACGCAGTAGGTGACGATGCGCTCGTCGGCCGGCCACGCCTCCGTCGGGTCGTCCTCGGGGAGCCCGTCCGCGGCGGGGCTGTGCACCGCCCCGTCGATCCGGACGTGGTCGTACTCCTCTCGCGAACGCGCGTCGACGAACCGGGCCGCGCCCTCCTCGAACCAGGCGTGGGCGTCCGCGGTCGGGACGAGCCGGACCGACTCGCCACCGACGGACAGCGTCT
>SLIW01000120.1 GCA_007135435.1 Natronomonas sp. | reverse complement strand
CCCGTCGACGCCGGCATCCAGTACGTCGATCTGCCCGGGAACGTCCACGAGTTCGCCGCCGCCGAGCCCGAGAGCGTCGTCCACGAATCGGACGGGGACGCGGCCGTCTGTCTCTGTGGCCAGTCGTATCGTCGAAAGGCAGAATCCAGACGCCTCCACGAGGGGTTCGAGCCTGCCGACCCGGACCTCCCGACGATCGGCGTCCTCCACACCGGTCTCGATCCCGATTCGGAGCGCTACGTGCCGTGCTCGCGGGCGGAGCTGACCGATCGCGAGGCGTTCGATTACTGGGCGCTCGGCCACGCCCACCGACCCCAGATCCACAGCCGCGACCCCGTCGTCGCGTACCCCGGGATCCCGCAGGGACGGCACGTCAACGAGGCGGGCCTCTGTGGGGCGTTGCTGGTCGAACTCGAGGCGGACGGCACGAGCGCCCTCGAGTTCGTCCCGACGGGCCAGATCGTCTGGCAGGAGGAGACGGTCTCGATCGAAACGGCGGACGCGACGGACCAGGTGGACCCTTCCCAGGAAGCCGAGTCGTCCGGGGGAACGGCGTCGTCTGGATCTGGAGAAGCTGAGCCGTCCCCAGAGGTGGAGGATACTGGGGAACGGGAGGCTTCCGGCGAAGCGGCGACTTCCGGCGAAGTGGCGTCTTCCGGAGAAACGGAGTCTTTCGGAGAAACGGAGCCGAACGAGGAAGCCGAGTCTTCGGACGACGTGGACGCCGTCGAAGAAGCAGAGCCTCCCGGCCGTGCAGAGCCACCCAGTCGCGTGCCGGAGCTCCGGACGCGCCTGGAGGATCGACTGCTCGAGCTCGAGGCTCCGTCGGCGCCACCCGCCATCGACGTCCCGGTTCGCGACGTCGAGTGGACCCCGACCGGGATCATGTGTCGGTGGGTGCTCACGGGGCGAGGCCCCGCCCACGAGCTCCTGACGAGCGACGACGACGTGGTGGCACACCTCCGCGAGGAGCTACGGGGCGAGTACGACCGGCGGTCGCCGTTCGTCTGGACCGAGGACGTCAGGGCCGCGACCGGGCCGCCGCTCCCGCCGCTCGCGGAGCTGACCGACGACCCGGTCTTCGAGCGCTTCCAGCGGACCGTCAACGAGATTCACGCGAGCGACGAGATCCGCGACGACCTCGTCGGCTCGACGATGGGCACCGTCTGCGAGTGGGACGAGGGCGAGGAGGCGGAGGAGCCGACGCGGCTCCTGGTCGACGACACCGACCTCGACCGCCTGATCGACCGGGCCGCCGAACTGGTCGCCGACGAACTGCGGACGCGGAGGCTGGGATGACGCACTACCGACGCCTCGTCCTCGACGACTTCGGGATCTTCCAGGACGCCCGGCTCGAGGATCTCGAGTCCGGCCTGATCGTCGTCGCCGGGCCGCAGCGGGCCGGGAAGACGACGCTCATGGAGGCGCTCCGTCGATTCGGCTACGGGATCGGCCAGGGGGAGTCGATCCCCCCGCCGAGCGACACGTACCGACTGGACGGCGAACTCGTCCACGAGAACGTCCCCTACCGGCTCAGCCTGGATGGCTACGGCGACCCCTCGCTGACGCGGCTCGAGGCGGGCCGCGACGGGGCGGCACCGCCGACGGTGGCCGACGTCTTCGGCGGCCTCACGAGGGATCAGTACCGCCAGCTGTACACGCTCGGGCTGTCGCAGCTCCAGCGCCTGCCGCCGTCGATCGACGACCCCGAGGACCTCTCGCGGGTGCTCCTCGGGGCCGCCTACGGCTCGATCGCGGACCTGCCGGAAGTGAGCGCCCACTTCGACGGGCTGGCGCATGAAATCGGACGCAAGCGGGGCCACCCGCGCTACGGACGGTTCAGCGACGCGTACGAGCTGATCGAACAGGGCGAGAAGGAGCTCCACGCCGCGAACCGGCAGGTCGAAGCGCACGACGAGACCCAGGAGGAACTCGACGAGGTCCTGGCCCGACTCTCGGAGAACGAGGCCGAGGCGGCGGCGCTCGACGCGGAGCGGAGGCGCCTGGACACGGTGTTGCAACACGTCGACGACCTCTACGAGTACCGGCGGCTCGGCGAGTCGATCGCCGGGATCGACGACGGTCGCGTCGAGGCGTTCCCGGAGCGCGGACTGGAGCGCGCCGAGGCGTTGCAGGCGGACCTCGCGGAGGCGGCCGACGACGTCGCCGCGGCGCGGGAGGCCTTCGACCGGGAGACGGCGGCCGCGGACCCGGACGAGCACCGCGCCGAGCTGCTCGCCATCGGCCCCCGGATCCTCGAGTACCGGAGCGAGGTCTCCGGGTGGCGCGAGCGGGTCCGCCGGGTTCGCGAGACCGCCGAGGCGCTCCAGGAGCGTCGCGACGACCTCGAGTCCCGCGTGGCGCAGTTGCAGGGCGACCCGGGCGACAGCCTCGAGGCGGTGAAGGAGATCGAGACGGACCTGGCGGCCCAGGACACGGTCGGGCAGACGGTCGACGACGTCACGTCGGCGAGCGAGGCGGTCGCGGACCTCGAGGCCGATCTCGCGGGGAAACGCGACCGGGAGGCCGAGATCGAATCGCAGCTCGACTCGATCGAGGAGGACGGCGGGCCCACACTGGCGATGCTCGTGACGGCCGCGGCGGGGCTGCTCGGGATCGCGGCGGCCATCGGCGTGGCCGTCCT
>SLIW01000442.1 GCA_007135435.1 Natronomonas sp. | reverse complement strand
CGAACGACGGCACCAGCTCCAAGGAGCACTCCCACGCTGGCGCCCCCGGCGAGGACGTCCCGTCGGCGCATCTTACCCCACCACCGTCCGGACGTCCTCGATGATCGCCGCGGGCCGGGTCTCCTCGCGGCCGTCGACGACGTTCGGGTACGACCGCTCGACGATCCCCGCGTCGTTGACCACGAAGAGCATGTAGTAGTGGAGCGGGTGGGCGTCGTCCTCGTCGTGGTGATGGTCTCCGTCGTCCGCGTCGTCCTCATCGTGGTGGTACCCTCCATCGTCGGGGAACTCCATCGGCACACCGAATGTGTCGTTCATCAACGAGTGGGCCTGGTCGCTGGTCGTCGGCCGGAGGAAGTGGAAGTGCCCCGCCTCGAGGTCGACCTCGAACAGGTCAGCGTACGCCCTGAGCGCCTCCGCGTCGTCCGTCTCGGGGTCGAACGTCATCGCCAGCAGCGCGAGGTCGTCCTCGTAGCCCCGCTCGAGGGCGTCCGCCTGGAGCAGCTGGAGCAGGCGGACGAGCGTCCCGCAGGCGTCGGGACAGGACGTGTAGACGAACGTCATGACGAACGGCCGCTCGCCACGCAGCCCCGACGCCGAAACCTCCTGGCCGGTGAGTGGATCTGGGAGCGAGAATTCGGGGAACTCGTCGCCGTGGATGGGGTGGATCGGCTGTCCCCGTGGTTCCTCCGGTGGCGGGAGGGCCGTGTCGCCGTCGCCGCCGACGGCCGGGACCGCGTCGAGACATCCGGCGAGGGTGCCGAGACTCACCGGGGCGAGCGTGCGGAGGTAGGTGCGTCGATCCACGCTAATCACCGTTCGACCGCTTCGAGGTGTCGTCGTCGGCCTCCGTCCCCGACTCGGGGAACACCGCCCAGAGGACGATGGCGGCGAGGACGAGGACCCCGATGACGACCGTCTGGACCGCCGTGATGTGGATGCCGACGAACGCCAGGACCGTGCGTAGCTGGACGACCACCGGGACCGCGAGTGCGAGCACGACGAGCAATCCTGCGGGTGAGATCCGCATCGGCGCGCTACCCACCCGTCACGGCTACCTGCACCGAGCTTCCGAGCGTGTCCACGATCGCGATCGCGTACAGCCCGAGCCCCTCGACGAAGACGGGGAACGGGCTGCCGCCGGGGCCGAAGAGGCCGCCGCGGTCGATGATCGCCGCGAGCGGGAGGGCGTACGCCAGGATCACGAGGACGACCGCGATGGCGAACCACAGCTTCAGGTTGTCCAGCACCAGCGGCGAGTCCTCGGGGCCGGAGAGCGCCTCGGCGTACTCGTTGGCGGGGAGGCCGTCGCTCCGCTCGCCGAGGCTGGTCATGACGACGTTGACCAGGAAGAGGACGAGCGAGACGAACAGGATCGTCCCCCCGATGGTGATCTGGGCGTCGAGTTCGGCCATCGTCCCGAGGGCGGGCTCGATCTCGAAGCCGCTGTACTGCGGCTCGGCGGTCCGCCTGGGGACGCTGTCGAGCCCGCCGCGGTGCATCGCGTTCGACATCAGGACCATACCGACGAACCAGAGGACGACCTGCGCGAGCGCGACCGACCGGTTCCAGATCCGCTTGCCGGAGACCTGCGGGAGGAACCAGTAGGTGACCGCCATGAAGGTCAGCGCGACCGCGGTCCCGACGGTGAGGTGGAAGTGGCCGACGACCCAGAACGTGTTGTGCACGAGGTAGTTGATGTTCATGCCGGCGTTGACGATGCCGGAGAAGCCGGCGGCGGCGAACATCAGGCCGGCCAGGGCCATGCCGGTGAAGACGGGATCGCGCCACGGCAGGGCCTTCAGCCAGCCGAAGTAGCCCGTCCCGCCGCGCTGGCGGGCGCCGTGCTCCATGCTGGCGACCACGGTGAAGGCCGTCAGGAGGCTCGGCAGCAGCAGGAACATCGTGTTCGTCATCGCGATGAACTTGAAGCCCTCGGCGATGCCCGGGTCGAGGTACTGGTGGTGGATCCCGGTGGGGGTCGAGAGGATGAGGAACAGCACGAACACGACCCGCGCGAGCGGGTCGCTGAACAGCTTCCCTCCGGAGAACTTCGGGAGCATCAGGTACCACATCATGTAGACGGGCATCAGCCAGAAGTAGACGACCGGGTGGCCGAAGTACCAGAACATCGTTCGCGTGAGCAGCGGGTTGATCTGCTCCCAGATGCCGAGCGACCACGGGAGCAGGAAGAGGACCACCGCCAGGGCGACACCGAGGCTCGAGAGGTACCAGAAGCCGAGGGTGGTTAGCACCATGAACGTCGGCAGCGGGATGCGCTCGTCGGGGTTCTCCCGGCGCCACGCGAGGTACGAACGGATCCAGTCGACGCCGGCGAGCCACGTCCCCACGACGAACAGCGCCAGCCCGAGGTAGAACAGCGGGTGGGCCTGCAGCGGGGCGTAGAACGTGAACAGGACGCTCGCGCTCATGTCGACCGCGTCGGTGAGCCCGCCGAGGATCGGGATCGCGGCGAGCGCCGTCCCGCCGGCCATCAGGCCGTACCACGCCCAGGTGAACCGGAGGTCCTCGAGGCCGCGGTCGAGGCTCGTCGTGATCGCCCAGGTGAACAGGCCCACGAGGAAGAAGATGGTGAACGTCAGCGCCAGCAGCACGCCGTGCAGCGTGAGGATCGCGTAGTAGTCCAT
>SLIW01000376.1 GCA_007135435.1 Natronomonas sp. | reverse complement strand
CGGCACGGACGACACTGACGCGGTCGCTTGGGCGGAGGACTTCTTCGAGTACGACCACGAGCGGTCCCGATCAGCGTCGGCGTTCGACGAGTTCCCGGACTGGATCATCGGGGTCGCCGGGCGGTCCTGACCGGGCCACCCCACCCTGTCTTAAACCCATCCACCACGGTGGGGGTCAGGCCGTTGGTGTCGGCGACGCATCATCCACCCGTATGATACCCCAGAGAACGGCGGTCCCCGGACATCATGGCCCGCCCCAGACGTCACTGGCGAGGAGTGTCGGGATCACGATCGCGTTCGTCGTCGGCTGGTTCGCGCTGCTGGTCGCGTTGTCCCATCCGGCAGCCGCACTGTCGGTAGCGGCGGCAGGCGCCGCCACGAGCGCCGCCGGCTACGCCCTGTACACGTACCGATCCCAAGGGCAGTTCTGCGTCCCGGGCGTCGGTATCTGCATCGGACCTGCACCCAGAGATGCGTGAGGAGCCGCTTGGCTCACGCTCGCGCCATGCTGAGGACGTGTCCGGCCATATCAGCCACGGAGTCTGACGAGTAGCCAATCGGCGGTACGGACTGGAATCCGTGCCTGCATCGGGCCCATTCGACCACCTGACCGGCGAGTCTCTTCGCCACCGTCTGTGTCTACCGTTTCGGTACCGCGTGACGGAATGATTGAAGATTGACGATGGACGATTGACGATGGACGATTGACGATGGACGATTGACGATGGACGATTGACGATTGACGATTGACGATTGACGATTGACGGTGGACGATGGAGGATGGACGATGAATGATGGACGGTGGACGATGAATGATGGACGGTGGACGATGGGTGATCGGCGGAGTATCGATTCCCGATTCAGAATCGCAACACACCTGTGCCCTCGAGGGCCGCTCGCCAGAAGCGGTCGACCTCGTCCTCACCCGTCGACGAACTCCACGCCGGTCACCTCGAACCGGGCACCCCCGAGGTCGGCTTCCGTCACGTCGACCTCCCAGTCGTGGGCGGTGGCGAGTTCCGCGACGATCCGCAGGCCCAGCCCGGTCCCATCCTCGGACGTCGAGTACCCGGACTCGAAGATCCGTCCGCGATCTTCGATGGGGATCCCGGGCCCGTCGTCGGCGACGTAGAACCCATCCGGGAGCACTCCCACCTCGACGGACACCCCCGGCCCGGCGTGTTCGACGGCGTTCACCAGGAGGTTCTCCACCAGCTGCCGACAGAGGCTGCGATCGGCGCGGATCCGACCGGTCACGTCGAGCTCGAGCGTCGCCGCGCTCGTTCCGACGTTCTCCCAGCACGAGGTCACCACGTCCCGGAGATCCACCGATTCGAGCTGGCGCGGCGACGCGTCGTCCCGGACCATCGTCAGCAACTGCTCGATCAGTCGCTGCATCCGGTCGTGGGCGTCCATCGCAGTCTCGAGGTGCTCGTTACCCGTCTCCTCGTAGGCGAGGGTGACGCGACCGGCGGCGACGTTGAGGGGGTTCTTGAGGTCGTGGCTGACCATGCTCGCGAAGGCGTCGAGCCGCTCGTTCCGCTCCTCGAGCGCCCGCTCCCGCGTTCGTCGCTCCGTGACGTCCCGGTACAGCCAGAGGTTCGCCGCACCGTCGTCCAGGGCGTAGGGGATGTACGACCGCTCGAGGAGACGTCCGTCAGCGACCTCGACCACCTCGTCCCGGACGGGCTCTCTCCGGTCGACGAGTTCGTCGATGCGGTCGACGAACGCGTCGGGCTCGGCGACGAGGTGCCTCATCTCCTCGGCCAGTGCGCCACAGTCCCTGCCCAGCAGGTCGGCGACGTCGCCCTCCGTGCCGAAGACCTCGAGGAGCGTGGGGTTCGCCGCGAGGATGGTCCGGGAGGCGTCCTCGACGACGACCCCAATGGGGAGGTGTTCGAGGACCGTCCACAGCACCGTCGTGGACGGCGCCGAATCGAGTGAATCCCGGCGACTCCCCGAGTCTGGCGGCGTGGATTCCGGATGGTCACCCCCGTCAGTCTTTGCCATCTGCAGGCTATCGAGGGTGCCGGCGGCGTGACCGGCGAGCTCCACGAGCCACGCCTCGTCCGACGTCGAGAACGAGCCCGGTGACGCGGACACCGCGAAGACGACCCCCCGGTCGCCCACCGGGGCGCCGAGGAACGACCGGTACCGATGAGCCGACGCATCCGGGGGAGAACTCGCAGTGGAAGTACTCCGGGTGGCACCGACGTCGTCTATCCTGCAGGCTTGCCCGGACCTGATCACTTCGTGCGCCAACTGACCAGGGTCCGGATTCGGACCTGGACCCGGATCAGGATCCGACGTCGGCCCGGTCGCTGGACCCAGCGTCCCACGACGCCCGACGCATCTATTGCCGTCCGACGTCGCGACGATCGCGGCGGCACCGTCTCCCGGCAGGTGTCGCTCGACCCCGTCGAGCACGGCCCGGAAGGCGGCTTCGACCGATCGAGCGCGCAGGAGGTCACGGACGACGTCCGGTTCGACCCTCGCGGTCATCTCCCGTTCCCCGAAGAACCCCAGTGTACGAAGCGTTGATTCCCCATCATACGGGGAGGTTCTCGTCGGACTGTGGTAAACGGGTCGTGGGTATCGAGCGTCGATTCCGGTTTTGCCGACCGTCGTGCGCGTCGGACCCCCCGTGG
>SLIW01000198.1 GCA_007135435.1 Natronomonas sp. | reverse complement strand
GACGGATGACGATGGTAACGACACGGCCGACGCTGGCGGTGCGACGGCCCTCGGCGATGACGACACGGCCGTCGATGGAATCGAGGCCGCCGTCGACGCCGCCTACGCCGATCGCTGGACCATCGACGGGTAGCGCGACGATCCGACGGACCGAGCCGGCCAGGCTTCGACGGGATTTGGTATCGTGGATGGCGGTTTATCACGGGTATCGGCCGGATGTCGAGTTACCTCGACCGAGCGTCTGAGAGGGTCGATACTGGCGGATCCCGGCTGTGGAATGGGGATTCGTCCGCTGTCGGATGGGGACCCGTCCGACTGTCGCGGCCGTGATCGATTGTGCCCGCGGCCAGTCCCACCGCACCCGGACGGCGTCGCCGACGGACACGACGGATGACGTTCCGTCCCCCGGCCGAGCCGAAGGGCGTTTCAACCGGGGCGACCGAGGACCGGGTATGACGGAGACGATCCGGCTGGCGACCCGCGGCTCGGACCTCGCGTTGCGCCAGACGCAGTCGGTCGCCGACGCCCTCGAGAGCCGCCGGCGGTCGGTCGAGCTGGTGGAGGTGGACACGGAGGGCGACCGGGTCCGCGACGAGCTCATCCACCGGCTCGGCAGGACCGGGGCGTTCGTCCGCGCCCTCGACGAGCGGGTCGTCGACGGCACGGTCGACGCCGCGGTCCACTCCATGAAGGACATGCCGACGGAGTTCCCGGAGGACCTCGTCGTCGCCGGCGTCCCAGAGCGGGCGGCGGCGGGGGACCTGCTGGTCTCGCCGGACGGATCGACCCTCGAGGAGCTCCCGTCGGGGGCGACCGTGGGGACCTCGAGCCTCCGCCGGAAGGCCCAGCTGCTCGCCGCCCGTCCGGACCTCGAGGTGCGACCGCTACGCGGGAACGTGGACACGCGCCTCGAGAAGCTGCTCGCGCCGACGCTCCAGGCGGAACACGAGCGGCGGCTCGAGGCCGGGGATGGTGGTGGCGGGACCAGCGACGAACCGGGCGACGATGCCGGCGACGGTACCACCGACGAACCGGGCGACGATGCCGGCGACGGTACCACCGACGGTTCGAACGAGGGTTCGAGCGACGGGGCGAAGTCCGACGGACTGACGGCCGAGGAGTGGTTCGACGGCCTCTCCGAACTCGAGCGCGGGGCACTCGAGCGGGACGTGGACGATCGCTACGATGCGATCGTCCTGGCGGAGGCCGGCCTGGCGCGCAGCGGGCTGCTGGACGAGGTCGCCTTCGAGCGGCTCCCCGCCTCGTTCGTCCCGGCACCCGGCCAGGGTGCGCTGGCCGTCACGGCCCGCGACGGCGACCTCGCGGCGTCGCTCCGGCGGGACCTCGACCACCCGCGGACGCGCGTAGAGACGACCGTCGAGCGGACGGTCCTCGCCACCCTCGGCGGTGGCTGTGTCGCCCCGATCGGCGTCCACGCCGTCCTCCAGGGCGCCTACGTCCACACCACCGTCAGGGTCCTCGCCCAGGACGGGACCGACGAGGTGGCCGCGACCCGCGACCTGCCGGTCGAGCGGCATCCGGAGGCCGCCGGCGACCTGGCCGATCAGCTGGCGGCCGAGGGCGCCGCCGACCTCGTCGACCGGGCGAGAGAGGAGGCCCGATGACCGGGGACGATCCGACGAGCGGGGACGATCCGACGAGCGGGGACGATCCGACGAGCGGGGAGACCGACGCGGACCGTCCTGGCGTCGGCCGGGTCTACCTCGTCGGCAGCGGTCCTGGCGATCCGGACCTGCTCACGGTCCGGGCCAGGAAGCTCATCGACGGGGCGGACGTCGTCCTCCATGACACGCTTCCCGGTCCGGCGATCCTGGAGACCATCCCCGAGGGGAGGCGGGAGGACGTGGGCAAGCGCGCCGACGGGGAGCGCACCTCGCAGGACGACATCAATCGGCGGCTGGTTGAGCTCGCCGAGGAGGGCGAGACGGTCGTCCGCCTGAAGGGCGGCGACCCGTTCGTCTTCGGCCGCGGGGGCGAGGAGGCCGAACACCTCGCCGCGCACGGCATCCCCTTCGAGTACGTCCCCGGGGTGACGAGCGCGATCGCCGCGCCCGGCGTCGCCGGCATCCCGGTGACCCACCGCGACCACGCGTCGTCGGTCACGTTCGTGACCGGTCACGAGGAACCGGCCAAGGGGGAGTCGACCGTCGACTGGTCCGCGCTGGCCGCCGCCGGGGGGACCATCATCGTCCTCATGGGCGTCGGCACGCTGCCGGTGTACACCGGCGAGCTGCTGTCGGCCGGGATGGCACCCGACACGCCGGTGGCGCTCGTCGAGCGCGCGACCTGGCCCGACCAGCGTGCCGTCGTCGGCACCCTCGAGACGATCGTCGAGATCCGCGACGAGGTGGGGATCGAACCACCCGCCATCACCGTCATCGGCGGCGTCGCGGCAACGAGAACGGGCGTACGGGCATTCCTCGAGAACGAACCGCGGGTCGGCCGGGGGCGGGTGATCGAGGGACGATGAACCACACGAGACGATATCGAATCCGGACGGTCCGACCCGCCGCGGCCACAGGAGCGTGGAGGATCGATGGCTGAGACGGTCGCCTTCTTCAGACCCGACGACGACCGGGCGGCCGCCGCGGCCGCGATCCTGCGGGCGCTGGGGGTCGAGCCGCTGTCGGACCCGATGCTCGCCGTCGAGCCGACCGGCGCGATTCCCCGTGAGGACGCCGACTACGCGGTGCTGACGAGCCGGACCGGCGCGGAGCTCGCCGACGAGGCCGGGTGGGCGCCGGACGGGTCGATCGTCGCCATCGGGTCGGCCACCGCCGAGGCGCTGGAGGCCGCCGGATACGCCGTCGATCGGCTCCCCGGCGAGTTCTCCTCGACGGGGATCGTCCGCGAGCTGGAGGCCGACGTCCGCGGTGCCCGCGTCGAGGTGGCCCGCTCCGACCACGGCTCGCCCGTGCTCACCGACGGCCTGAACGACCTGGGAGCCTACGTCCACGAGTCGATCCTCTACCGCCTGGTCCGCCCACCGGAGGCGGGCGAGTCGACGCTCGCGGCGGCGAACGGCGAGCTCGCGGGCGCCTGCTTCACCTCGTCGCTCACCGTCGAGCACTTCCTCGACGCCGCGGCCGATCGGGGGGTCGAACGGGAGGCGATCGCGGGTCTGGACGACGCCGTCGTCGGCGCCATCGGCGAACCCACCCGAGAGACGGCCACGGAGCTGGGCATCGAGGTCGACGTCGTCCCCGATACTGCGGAGTTCGAGGCCCTCGCTCGTGCGGTCGTCTCCCGACTGTGAGGGTCCCCGGAACGTCGGGCACGGCGGAGGCGGGAGTTTAAATCGCATCCCGCGCAAGACCCCTCAACGACATGGCAGTCGCCGACGCTCCCGTCCCCGAACTCCGCTCGCGTGCGACCGCGTGCGCCGAGCGCCTCCTCGAGGCCGACCGCGTGCTCCTGGCCTCCCACATCGACGCCGACGGGCTCACGAGCGCGGGCGTCGCGGCCATCGCCCTCGAGCGCGCGGGGATCCCCTTCGAGGCGGTCTTCGAGAAGCAGCTCGACGAGGCCGCGATCGCCGGGATCGCCGAGCGTGACTACGACACCGTCCTCTTCACCGACTTCGGCAGCGGGCAGCTCGACGTCATCGCGGCCCACGAGGCGGCCGGCGACTTCACCCCCATCGTCGCCGACCACCACCAGCCGGCCGACGCGGACACCGACTACCACCTCAACCCCCTGCTCGAGGGGATCGATGGCGCCTCGGAGCTCTCCGGCGCCGGCGCCGCCTACGTCCTCGCCCGGGCGCTCGCGGCGGCGTCGGACGCCGACGAGCGGCTGGACAACCGCGACCTGGCGACCCTGGCGGTGGTGGGCGCGGTCGGCGACATGCAGGCGTCCGTCGGCGAGCTCCGCGGGGCGAACGCGCGGATCGTCGCCGACGGGGTGGAGGCGGGCGTCCTCGAGGAGACGACCGACCTCGCCGTCTACGGCACCCAGACCCGTCCGCTCCCGAAGCTGCTCGAGTACGCCTCCGACGTGCGCATCCCGGGCATCACGAACGACGAGCGCGGGGCGGTCTCGTTCCTCGACGAGCTAGACGTCGAGTGCCGCGCCGACGGGGCCTGGAAGCGGTGGGCGGACCTCGACGACGCCGAGAAGCAGCGGGTGACCAGCGCGCTCGTCCGCCACGCCGTCTCCCGGGGGGTGCCCGCCTACGAGATCGACCGGCTCGTCGGAACAAGCTACATCCTCGCCGAGGAGGAACGCGGGACCGAGCTCCGAGACGCGAGCGAGTTCTCGACGCTCCTGAACGCGACGGCGCGCTACGAGCGCGCCGACGTCGGTCTGGCGGTCTGTCTGGGCGACCGGACGACCGCGCTCGAGCGGGCCCGTGAGCTGCTGCGGAACCACCGGCGGAACCTCTCGGAGGGCATCGAGTGGGTCGAGAACACGGGCGTGACCGTCGAGGAGCACGTCCAGTGGTTCGACGCCGGCGACGAGATCCGCGAGACCATCGTCGGCATCATCGCCGGGATGTCGATGGGCACCGACGGCGTCTCCAGGGAGCTGCCGATCGTCGCCTTCGCCCGCGAGAGCGACGACGAGACGAAGGTCTCCGCTCGCGGCACCGGCCCGCTCGTCTCCAGGGGGCTGGACCTCTCGGCGGTGATGACCGAGGCGGCCCGCGCGGTCGGTGGCGACGGAGGCGGCCACGACGTCGCGGCCGGCGCGACGATCCCTGCCGGCCAGGAAGAGGCGTTCATCGGGCACGTCGACCGGATCGTCGGGGAACAGCTGGACTAGTTTCGGATGCGCTGGATTCGAGGCCTGCGGCTTTCTCGAGCACAGGGCCACTCGCGACGGGGCTCTCTGGGCCCGAGTCGATCGCCCTTCGCCCTGGAGAACTGGAGGCTCGCGTCCTTGCCGTTCTTCTGGTGACGGATAGCCGACCGCCGGCCGCGAGGCTCCGCATTTCGTATCGCAGCAACTGGTTTACGAAGGGGGAGCGCGGCGCCCGTGTCTTTAGGTCACAGCACCCAGGAAGGGGACGTATGGCGGATCCTGTGACCTACGAGCGGGACGGCCCGGTGGCGGTCGTCACGATCGATCGGCCCGAGCGACGCAACGCCGTCGACCGAGAGACGGCCGAGGCGCTCGCCGACGCCTGGGAGCGCTTCGACGCGGACGACGACGCGCTGGTCGGGGTGCTGACCGGCGCCGGGGGGACGTTCTCCGCGGGCGCGGACCTGAAGGCGATGGACCTCGAGGACGGCCCCGGGGGCTGGCTCGGCATGACCCGCACGCGCGTGTCGAAGCCGACCGTCGCGGCGATCGAGGGTCACTGCGTGGCCGGCGGCCTCGAGCTGGCGCTGTGGTGCGACCTCCGGGTCGCGGCCGACTCCGCGACGTTCGGCTGCTTCGAGCGGCGCTTCGGCGTCCCGCTCGTCGACGGCGGCACCCAGCGGCTCCCCAGGGTCGTCGGCCTGGGTCGGGCCCTGGAGCTGATACTCACCGGCCGGGCGCTCGACGCCGCGACGGCCGCCGACTGGGGCCTGGTCAACCGCGTCGTGGAGGACGGGGACGCGCTCGACGAGGCGGTCACGACGGCGGAGACCATCGCGGCCTTCCCGCAGGAGACGGTCCGGTCCGATCGGGCGGCCGTCTACGACGGCGTCGGCGTGCCACTGGCCCAGGGCCTCGCCGTCGAGGGGTGGCACGGGTCGCAGGTCATGGACACGGCGACCGAGGGGGCCGACAGGTTCGCCGGGGGCGCAGGACGGGGCGGA
Organism: Natronomonas sp.; assembly: GCA_007135435.1. Classification (GTDB taxonomy): domain Archaea; phylum Halobacteriota; class Halobacteria; order Halobacteriales; family Haloarculaceae; genus Natronomonas. Next base: position 4,773 of record SLIW01000198.1, on the reverse strand, counting down.
GAGGGGGTCTCGGACGGTCGAACCCGCCGATAAATCGTATATCGCGATATCAAATCCGAGGCGTTCGGGGGCCCCTAAGACGGCGAAATCAACCGTCTCGGGGCTGTAAGACACCGAATTCGGTTGAATTGGGTCGAATCGGGTCGAAGTGGACCGATAGGGCCGCTTCGGATCGATTCGGGCCTTCTGCGGCGTCGGCGGAACGGATCGTGCACCTGCATGCCCTCGATCGCCGTCGATCGGGCGTCCCAAGGGACCTGACGGGTGAACTCGTTCCCTCCGCCCCTGTCGTGGTCGACGCTGGCGTGGCCTGGATCAGGACCCTCCCGAACATTTCGCTGGACATCTGTCCGCACGACCTGACGCAGACGCACCTGACGCAGACGCACCTGACGCAGACGCACCTGAAGCAGACGGACCTGACGCAGACGCACCTGACACAGACGCCGCGTTCCGGCCGTGCCACGCCCATGGCGCGCGACGGCACGCTTTTACCACCGGAGCGGCTTCTCCCGTCCATGACAGCACCGGGTACGGTCCTCGATCGGATCCGCCGACCGGAGTACACGGGGGAGAACCGCTGCATCCCGTGTACCGCGACCAACCTCGTGATCACCGCCATAGTTGCGGTCGTCCTGAGCGTCGTGTGGCCCCCGCTCGGCGTCGCGTTCGCCGTCCTGGGCCTGGCCAGCATCTGGCTCCGGGGGTACCTCGTGCCGGGGACGCCCGAGCTGACCAAGCGGTACTTCCCCGAGTGGCTCCTGGCGCGGTTCGACAAGCTGCCCGACTCGCCGCCCGAGCCGATCGATCCCGACGAGTTCGACCCCGAGGCGATCCTCTCGGAGGCCGGGGTCGTCGAGCCGTGCGTCGAGGAGGACGACCTCTGTCTCACGGAGGCGTTCGCCGAGACGTGGCGCGAGGGGATGGCCTCGTTCGGCGAGGAGGAGGCCCTGCGCGACGGGCTGGCCGACCAGCTGGAGCTCGACGCCGATGGGGTCAGTTTCGAGACCTACGGCGACGCGTTCATCGCCCGCGACGACGGCGTCCGCATCGGCCAGTGGGAGTCGCGGGCGGCCCTCCTCGCCGACCTCGCCGCGGCGAGGGAGCTCCCGGAGCGGATCCCGAACTGGGAGGCCCTCACGCCCCGCCAGCGGAGCCAGCTGCTCGGCGGTCTCCGGGTGTTCGTCGAGGACTGCCCGGTCTGTGGCGGCCCCGTCGCCGCCGACACCGAGGTCGTGGAGTCCTGTTGCCGGTCGACCACGGTCGTCGGCGTGGGCTGCGACGACTGCGGCCAGCGCCTGCTCGAGGTGCCCTACGACGAGTCGGCGGTCGAGGACGCCGCCGCGTAAGTGGTCGCTGTCCATGGTGCGGGTTTCCTGAGCGGATTCCCTCGGAGTTCGAGCAACGTCGAATCGTGATCGAGGGTGTATTTCGGCTCCTCGTGTGACGTTCGCTACCAGATGTGTCGGGTGGGCCGAAGGCAACGAGTTCTGTTCCCGCGTCGCGAACGAACACCTGGTTTCGGAGTCCTCGACCGCGTCGACTCGCGAGTCTTGAGCTCCCTCGCGCTCTCTCCATCGACGTATATGGTCGGTGTCGGACGGCCTGACGCACGTTTGACGAAGGTTTATGACCGAATCGGCCACTAGTGGTGCCTGATGGAAGGGATCGTCTCGACGGACGAGGTGATGGGTGGCGAACCGCGACTCGAGGGCCACCGCACCTCGGTCCGACAGATCGCCGAACTGGTCGTCGACCACGGGACGCCGGTCAGTGACGTCGCCGATCAGCTGGAGATCTCGAGGGCGGACGTCCATCGCGCCCTCGCGTACTACTTCGAGCACCCCGAGGAGATGGCTGCCGTTCGGGAGCGGCATCGCGAGGCGATGGCCGAGGCGCGAGAGGAGGCGCTGACGCCACCGGACGAACTCACTCGATGACCTGGCGGGTCATCGCCGACGAACACGTCAAACGCATCTACGTGTCCGAGCTTCGGGCACACGGGTTCGAGGTCGAGTGGGTCGACGGCGGATACGAGGCCGGGAACGCAGACGAGGACCACCTCGAACGGGCGGCCGAAACTGGGGCGGTGATCCTCTCGAACGACGCGGATTTCGTCCGTCGACACGACGCGTACGACCACGGCGGTCTCGTTCTCTACGACGACCAGTCAATGCCCGTGTCGACCTTCATCCGTGGGATCAAACGGATCGAGCGGTTCGTCCCCAGATCGGAACTGGCCGGGAACGTCGTCTGGCTCGACAGTTGGGTCGACTGACGCGACGCCGCTGGTCGCGGTCAGTCGTCGCTGGTTGGCGGTGATCGCTGCTGGTCGGCGGTGGTCGTCGTTGGTTGGCGGTGGCGCTGCTGGTCGCGGTCAGTCGTCGCTGGTTGGCGGTGGTCACTGCTGGTCGGCGGTGGTCGTCGTTGGTTGGCGGTGGCGCTGCTGGTCGCGGTCAGACGTCGCTGGTTGGCGGTGGTCACTGCTGGTCGGCGGTGGTCGCTTCAGGTCGCCAATACACGTGAGTTCTGTCTGGGTCCATGCCCCATCGGTCGTGGCAACCCACCGTGCTCCGTCCTTTCGAAGCTACAGCACCGTCTCGAAGAGGTTCGCCTGCCCGTCGTCGCCGTAGTAGCGGACCACGAGCCGCTGGCCAGGCTCGAGGCGGGGGTCCTCCAGCTCGAGGCGGTCGCCGTCGTCGATGTAGGCGCCCTCGGCCTCCCACGTCGAGCGGTGGACCGTCCGGTCCGGCAGGAGGGTTCGGTCCTCGTAGACGAGGACGGCGAGCGACCCGGACTCTAGTCGGTCGCCGCCGGTGAACTCGACGACCAGCTCGCCTTCCCCGGGATCGCCGTCCACCTCGAAGGCCGCCTCGGGGGCCTCCTCGGCCGGGAGGTCGACCGTCCCGACGTAGAGCCAGCCCAGTGCCACCGCCGCGACGACGAGCAGGGTGGCCGCCGCCGTGCGGTCCCGCACGGACCTCGTCCTCAGTCCTCGCCGACGAGCCGGTCGACGATCACGTCCGGGTCGAACCGCTCGAGGTCGTCGTAGCCCTGGCCCGTCCCCAGGAAGAGGATCGGCTTGCCGGTGACGTGGGCGATCGAGATGGCCGCCCCGCCCTGGGAGTCGGCGTCGGCCTTCGTCAGCACCGCCCCGTCGATCTCGGCGGCGTCGTCGAACTCCCGCGCGCGGTTGGTCGCGTCCTGGCCCGCGACCGCCTCGTCGACGAACAGCGTCAGGTCGGGGTCGACGACGCGGTCGATCTTCTCGAGCTGGGCCATCAGGTCGTTCGAGGTGTGGAGCCGCCCCGCCGTGTCGCCCAGGACCACGTCGATGTCGTTCGCCTCGGCGTACTCGACGGCGTCGTAGATGACCGCCGCGGGGTCGCCGCCCTTCTCGTGGGTGATGACCTTCTTGCCCAGCGCCTCGGCGTGCTCCTCGAGCTGCTCGGACGCCCCGGCGCGGTAGGTGTCCCCGTTGGCGAGCACCGACGAGTAGCCGCGCTCCTCGAGCCACCGGGCGAGCTTCGCGATGCTCGTGGTCTTGCCGACGCCGTTGACACCGGTGAAGACGATCACGACCGGCCTGTCCGTCTCGGCGATGCGCCCCTCGAAGTCGAACTGGCCGACGCCGATGACCTCCCGGAGCGCGTCGGCGATGGCGCGGGCGACCACCTGCTCGCCCGACTCGACCTGCTTGCGGGTCTCGCCGACGAGCCGCTCGCGGATCTGGTCGGCGATCTCGCTCGCGACGCCCATCTCGACGTCGCCCTGCAGGAGCTCGAGCTCGAGCTGCTCGAGCGGCCCCTCGAGCTCCTCGGCGGTGATGATCGTCCGACCGGTCGCCGCGAGCGCCGCTCGCTTCGCGAACCCCGGCTCGTCGCCGCCCTCGGCGTCGGTGTCCTCCGCAGGGGCCTCCGCCCCGGCCCCGGCGGCGTCGAGGTCGGCCTCCGCGGCTGCCTGGGCATCGGTGCCCCCGGCACCGTCGGTATCCGGATCGACCTCGGCCGTGCTCTCGGCCTCCGCCTCGGCCGTGCCCTCGGCCTCCTCATCGCCCGCGACCTCGGCGTCGGCGTCAGCCTCGACGTCGCGCTGGAACCGGCCGAGCTTGTCCTTGAGCCCGTCGAACATCGCTCACTCGTCGTCCTGGTCGCCCGGTCCCTGCTGGCCCTGCATCTGCTGTTGGAGCTGTTGCATCTGCTGTTGCTGTATCTGGGATGCCCGCTGTTCGAGCTGGCCAGCCTGCTCGTCGACCTCCTCGATCTCGTCCTGGAGGATCTCGATGCGGTCGTCCAGCGCCTCCTTCTTGTGCTCGAGGGCCGTGATCGCGCCCTCGCGGTCCTGCTCGGCGGCGTAGCCGCCGCCGAGACCGACGACGATCTCCTCGACGTCCTGGACCTCCGCGCGGACGTAGGCGCCGCCGCCGACGGGTACCTGCACCGTCGAGCCGTCCTCGAGGCTCTCGACGGCCTCGACGGCCTCGTCGATCTCGGCCTGCTCGTCGCGGGCCTCCTGGATCTCCGCGCGGATGACCTGCTTCTCCCGCTCGAGCAGCTGGAGCTGCTCCTGGATCTGCTCGAGGGCGCCGCCGCCACCGCCGCCGCCACCGAGGCTCATGCGTCCACCCCGTCGATGGTGATCTGGGTGCGCTTGAAACCGTGGTGTGAGCCGACCAGGGCGTAGACCCGCTCGACCGCGACGTCCTCGTTCGGCGCGTCGACACGCTTCTCGAAGGCCTGCTCGCCGTCGCGAGCCGGGAACGACCCCCGGACG
>SLIW01000071.1 GCA_007135435.1 Natronomonas sp. | reverse complement strand
TCGGCGTCCGGGATGGAGATGCGGCCGCCGCTCTGGACCCGCGTCTTGAACGTCGCCATCTGGCTCATCGTCCCGAGCTGCTCGGAGAAGTCGCTCAGGTCCGTGCGGTTGCCGCCGCCGCCGCTCGCACCGAGGAGCAGCTGCTGCAGCGCCTCCTGTTGGGTCCGGGTCGCCTGTTCGGAGGTCTCCTGGAACGCCTTCAGGAAGTTCTGCGGCCACATCATGCCGTCGGTCCCGTCGGTCCCCTCGTCGTCGCTCGTCATCGTACGTGACCGTGGCGGTGGCCGCTGATAAGCGTTCTGTTGAATACCACCAGATACCATCCAGGACCATTCACTGGTGTACGGTTCCCATGTCAACCCCATACTTTAGTACTGGGGAGGTCCTAGCCGGTGTAGGATGAGTTATAGCCCGTATCCGGCGCTGTGGAACACGTGGTCGGAGGCGTCCTCGCGGATGTTCCAGGGGGTCGTCGAGGCGAACCGCGCTGCCTTCACCGCTTTCGGCGCCCCGCCGGTACGGACCGTCGGCGTCGACGAACCGTGTGGGCGCCCCGAAGAGCGCATCGAGCCGGCGGGCGACCTCCCGGAGTGGGACTCGGACGTCGACGCGAGCGACGACCTCTCTGTGGGCGACGTCGTCGCCTTCTCCAAGCGGCTCTCCGAGGCGGACGTCGACCGCTTCGCGGCCGCCTCGGGGGACACCAACCCGATCCACCTCGACGACGAGTGGGCCGGCGAGACCCGGTTCAACGGCCGCATCGTCCACGGGACCCTCGCGGCAGGCCTCATCAGCGCCGCCCTCGCCCGGCTGCCGGGCAGCGTCGTCTACCTCTCCCAGGACCTCGAGTTCCGGGCGCCGGTCCGGATCGGCGACCGCATCACCGCCACCGTCGAGGTCGTCGAGGACCTCGGCGGCGACCGCTACCGCCTCCGGACGACCGTCGCGAAGGGCGACGAGCTCGTCATCGACGGTGAGGCGGTCGTCCTCATCGACGAATCCCCGGAATAGGACAGGTCTCCGGAACAGGACGAGTCTCCGGAACAGGACGAGTCTCCGGAACAGGACGAGTCTCCGGAACAGGACGAGTCCCCGGAATCGGGCTGCTCCTCGCGTGCCGTAATCGAGTACGGACAGCCGCCAGCCTGCCCACCCGTCGTGATGTGGATCCACGGACCCGATAACACACGGCACCGAGTGACATCCAGGCCGTCTACCTGGCACGTTCGCCGTGGATCAGTGTCTCGTGACGCCGTCGAGCGTCAGCATCTCGTGACGCCGCCGGAGAACGGTGTGCCTGGACGCGGCCGTCGCTAGTTGAGGAACGAGGCCACGGTCCGGTTGAAGCGATCGGGGGCTTCCCTGGTGGGCCAGTGTCCGCAGTCGTCGAACAGGGCGAGTTCGCCGTCGGTCACCTCGGCGGCCCGTCGGGACCACGACGCCGGCAGGAGGGGATCTTCGACGCCATGGACGTACAGCGCGGGGGCTTCGAGCTCGTCCAGCCGGTCGAGGTGACACGTCTTCAACCCACTGGCGCGGAACTCGCTTCGCTGCCAGCTCGACAGCGCCCGGACGCCGCTCTGGTCCTGGACGGTCTCGTAGACGTCGGACACGAGGGTGTCGCTGGGTCGGCCGGCGGTCAGCCCCTGGAGGTGCCCGCGGACCGACTGGTGGCACGCCCCGATCGTCCGCCACCACTGCGGGTACGCCATCGGCACGCGGAGGAGCACGTTCGCCGCGGCCCGCCACCGCGCGTCCTCCCCGAGCCCGTAGCTGTCGACGAGCACGAGCTTCTCGACGTCTGTCTCGTTCTGGAGGGCGTACGCCAGGGCGACGCACCCGCCCATCGAGATGCCGACCAGCGGGGCGCCACCGAGCCCGGTCTCCGAGAGGAAGGACCGCAGCACGTCGAGGAAGTACTCGTGGGTGTAGCGGACCCGCGGTCGTCCGCTCTCGCCGTGTCCCGGGAAGTCCAGTGCGTACACGCGGTGGTTCTCGGCGAGGGCCGGGATCGTGTACCGCCACGAGACGGTCGCCGAATCGAGGCCGATACCGTGCAGGAGGACGACGGGGGGACCCTCGCCGGCGACCTGGTAGGCCAGTTCGGTCTCGCTTCGCCGGCCGCGGCCGTCCGTCGTCTGCACCTCGACGGTCCGCGACTCGACGCCGGGGGCGTCCATGTGGGCGTCCTCGGGCGGCCCCCCTAGTAAACGTTTACCATCCGGAAATAGCTCCGGGGTGGTGTCCTCGAGGTCACCGACGAGTGGCCCAGTCACTCGTCGCGCTCCTCTGGCGCCGCGTCCCTTCCGTCGTATCCGGAGCGGTCCTCCCGATCGTGGTCCTCGAGGGTCTCCTGGGGGTCGCCGTCTCCATGGGGGCCGTCGCCGCCTCGCCGCTCGTCGTCCCTGTCGTTCATCAGCCGACAGTAAGGGCTCGACGGGCAAAAGCCGAGGGGCCGGATCGATCGAGGGGACACCCATGGGACCGATCGGCACCCCGCTGTGGCCCCTCGGTCACCGCTCGACGACCAGCAGGGCGACCCGCTCGAGGACGAGCGCCTCGAGCCCGGCGGTGGTGGCGGCCAGCTCCCGGTCGGAGACGTCGAAGAACGCCCGGACGCGGTCCTCGTCGTACTCGCCGAGCGTCTCGGC
>SLIW01000214.1 GCA_007135435.1 Natronomonas sp. | reverse complement strand
GTGAACAGGTACCCGAACGCCTTGTACACCGAGAACCGCTTCCCCGAGGTCCGCCCGGTCAGCTCCTCGAACCGGGGGAGGAGTGAGGGCGTCTCGAGGTATCGTTCGATCCCCTCGCGGTGGCCCGCGCCGACGATGGCGACCACGTGGTGGCCCTGGTCGCGGAGCGCGACCAGCTGGTGGGCGATGTAGGCGTCGCGCTCGTCGATGAGCGCCTCGGCGCCTCCGGGGGAGAACCGTCGGAACTCCTCCATCATCGCGGTCACGACGTCGGCGTCCGTCAGCCGTTCGATGTCGATCTCGTCGAGGTCCTCCTCGGGGGCGAGCCGCTCGAGGGCGCTCACGAGCACCGCACCCAGGACCACGCCGAGGGCGATGGCGACGATCACCGTGTCGAGGATCCCGACGAGGAACCCTGGGCCGAGGTCGGCCGGGACGACGAACGGGCCGCCGAGGGCGCCGGCGAGGATGGTGACGATGAACGCGACGCCCAGCGCCACGCCGAGACCGATCTCCTTCGGGTTGCCGAAGCCGACCGCGAGGCTGCCGAGCAGCTTGCCCTTCTCCGGGACGGACAGCCGCGCCCAGAACCGCTGGATCGTCACCTGGACGTCCCGGTCGACGAGGGCGACGTCGATGCCGAGCCGCTCGGCGGAGTCGATGGCCGCCTTCATGTCCGCGCCCGGCTCGATGTCGAACCGCTCGCCGAGTCGGGCCTGGACGTACGAGAGCATCCAGTAGGCGAGGAACTGGTAGACGGTGTTCCCCTTCAGCAGGTCGCCCGCGTCGAGGTCGTCGGGCGTCTCCCCGCGCAGCTGGCGGAAGCGCTTCTCGTCGAGCTCGACCGCCACCACGTCCGGGCGCTCGGCGTCGATGACCTCCTCGACCTCCCGGACGCTCGCCTCGGAGACGTGCGCCGTCCCGACGACCCGGACGGAGCCCGCTCCGACGTCTTCGCTCATTGTCGGGACCAATCGGGCGAAGGGTTTAGGGGTGTCGGGACGCGCTCGTCCCCGGAATCCGGCGACCAACCGTCGCATACGGCATCGACGGCGCGAGCATCGATACACGGTCGACCCGTGGGAGACCACCGGTCGACCGGTCGGCAACCCCCCGGACGACCCCGCGGGTTGGGAAAGCAATACAAACCCCACCGGTGATAGGGCAGTCATGAGCTTCGCTGTCCCGGAGGACTGCCGGTACCTGGAGACTCACGAGTGGGCGCGCCATGACGGAGACGTCGTCCGCGTCGGCATCAGCGACTTCGCCCAGGACGAACTCGGCGACGTGGTCTTCGTCGAGCTTCCCGACGTCGGTGACTCCACCGAACAGGAGGCCGACTTCGGCGTCATCGAGTCCATCAAGGCGGTCTCGGACCTCTACGCGCCGGTCTCCGGCGAGGTCGTCGCGGTGAACGAGGAGCTGTTCGACGCCCCGGAGCTGGTGAACGAGGATCCCTACGGCGACGGCTGGATGATCGAGATCGAGCTCGCCGACGAGGGGGAGCTCGAGGCGCTCCTCTCGCCGGAGGCGTACGAGGAGCAGATCGCCTGAGGCGACCGGTCGCCGCACCGATCGGAGCTGCCCCGCCCCACGGCGGTCTCTCAGCCGCTGAGGCTCACCAGCCGATGGCCACGCGTCGGCAGCCGCCGCGAGGCAGGGCGTCAGGAGCCCGTTCGCGACGGGGGTCCACGATCTCGACGGGACTGCCGGGGATGCAAACGCCCTTGGCCGACCCGACCGGGGCCCCCGTATGGACACGGTAGTGGTCACCGGTGCCTCGCGTGGCATCGGCGAGGCCGTCGCGAGGCTGTTCGCCGAGGAGGGCGTCCACGTCGTCGCCTGCGCACGCGAGGCGGCGGACGTGGAAGCAGTCGTCCACGACCTAGAGTCGGGCGGCGGGTCCGCCACGGGCATGCGCGCCGACGTGCGCGACGAGTTCGACGTCGAACGGCTGATGGAGACCGCCTCGCGCGCGGGCGAGTCTCGGGGGATCGACTGCGTCGTGGCCGCGGCGGCAGTCTCCCCTGGCACCCCTGGCGAGCCCCCACTCGCCGACACGTCGTACTCGCAGTTCGACGACGTCCTCCGCACGAACGCCCGCGGCGTCTACGCGACCGTCCGCGAGGCGCTCCCACACCTCAACGACGGGGCACGAGTGCTCGTTCCGATCGACCGCGCCGCGCGGGATGCCGCACCCGGCTTCGGTGCCTACGCGGTCTCCAAGGCGGCCGCCGAGGCAATCTGCAGGCAGTTCGCCGTGGAACTCGACCGCCCGATCGGCGTGCTCGACCTCGGCCGGGTCTCGACCGAGCTGGCCGAGGATGCCGACGGACGCGACCACGCGGAAGTCGCCCCGATGGTCTGGTGGGCCGCGACCGAGGCTGCTCCCGAGGTCCTCGACGGCTCCGTCGTCGACCTGGATACCTGGCGGGCGGCACAGGAAGAATGAAGAGAGACGAGATCGGCACCTGGCGGTACGAGTCGAGTACTCCAGGGGGACGTTCCACCCGTAAATTCCGCCCGTGAAGTCAGTGAATTGGCTGCGCGCGCCAGTGTCCCGCCGCGATGGCCGGACCGATCAGTCGACGTAGCTGTACTTCCGTTCGCCCATTCGGCCCCAGCCTTCGAAGACGAACTCCTCGCTGGGTG
>SLIW01000331.1 GCA_007135435.1 Natronomonas sp. | reverse complement strand
TTTCCCGACCGGGACCGTCACGACGTGGACGGGCGCCGACCTGACGACCCGCTCGGTGACGCTCCCGAGGCGGACGAGCCGGTCCAGGCTGGACCTGCCGTGGGTCCCCATGACCACGACGTCGACCCCGTAGGCGTCGATGGCGTCGAGGATCTCCTCGTGGGGGATCCCCGTGCGGAGGTGCTTCTCGACGGCGACGCCGGCCGACTCGCCGAGTTCGCCGACGCGGTCGAGGGCCGCCTCCGCCTCGCGCTCGGCCTTCTCGACGGCGAGGTCGTACTCCGTCGTGACGAACCGCGAGTCGATCACGTAGAGCGCGTGGACCCCCGCGTCGAACTGGGCCGCCAGCTCCAGTCCCGCCTCGAACGCCTCCTCGGCCGCCTCGCTCCCGTCGGTCGGGAGCAGCACTTGCGAGTACATGGACCCCGTTCGACGGCGGGGAGGGTTAACCGTATTGTCCAAAGGCGGGGCACGAATTCCAAAGGCGGACACGAGGTCCGACGCGTCGCGACGGATCTCGGCCACGGGGATACTGCAGCGGTCACACTACTCGTCTCGGACAGACCGGTCGACGTGGACGGTTTTGTCGGCCGTCGCCGGGATACGCGGTGGGATGAACCAGGGAAACGGTTATGATCTCCACTCCGGAGTACCAGAACGGGTGACAGACCGATCCGTCGGGTGCATCCCCACCTCGCCCCGCGCCAGGTTCGGTGTTGCTCCTGTCACCCGTACTGTGTCCACGGAACCCGCGTTCCAGTCCGATGTGCAGTGACGACCACCGACGCTGACCCATCCACCAGGGTCGCGGCCGCCCACGCAACTAACGGCGTCGAGTGCTGCGGCGGCACCCCCGTACAAGACGTCGAATCCGGGGGGACCTCCAGGGTCACGGTAGCGCCTCGGGGTCCAGGTGCCACCTCCCGGTTCTACCTGGCGTCTCCGGGCTCCCGTCGAGGCAGGCGGCCATGTCTGCCCCAGGCGGGAATGGGTCCTCCGGGTCCGGACGTTGCTAGGAGTCCTGCAGGAAATCCGCCATCTCTGCGGTGACCCGGGCCGACGCCTCGTCCGGGACGAAGTGGCCGATCCCTGGAAGCCGCCGGACGGTCGCGTTCGAAAGCGCCTCCTCCCACCGTTCGAGCGAGGACTCGCCGAAGGCGGGATCCGCGAGGCCCCACACGAGGAGCGTCGGTAGCTGCGTTATCTCCGAACGTCGCCGCCAGAGCGAGTCGTACCACTCTGACGAGCCGATCAGTTCCCTCGCGAGGACCCATGGAGCCGTCCGATCCGCGGAGGTGGGAAACGGATTCGTGTAGTGGCGATGCACCTCGTCGGTGAGTGGGGTCCGGTCGCCCCACGCGGCCTTCAGCAGGACGCGTGGGGAGCCGTTGAATCGCCGATAGAAGAGCCGGCCGAGCGGGCCACGCGTCACCACGTCCATCGCTCTGACCGCCGCACGATCCCTGAGTGACCACAGCCACGTGTTGAAGAGGACGAGCCGAGTAACGGTGGTTGGCCGCTGGAGTGCGTACGACAGCCCGATCGGTCCGCCGTAGTCGTGTGCAACGAGCGTGAACCGATCCACCCCGAGGTGGTCGACGAAGTCGGTGAGCCTCCTGGCGTGATCCTGCGGGCGGTACGGCGCGTCTCCGGGTTTCGCCGACAGCCCGAACCCGAGGTGATCGACCGCGATCACCCGATGGTCCGTCGAGAGGGAGGTGATGAGGTCTCGGTAGAGGAACGACCACGTCGGCGTCCCGTGGACCATGAGGATGGCACTACCCTGGCCTTCGTCGACGTAGTGCATGGGGCCGTCGGCCGACTCGAAGGAGTGAGCCTCGAACGGAAAGAGCGACCGGGAGACCCATGTCGGTCGGTCCATTCGCCACGGCGATACGCCACGAGGTACCTTTAGTATGCGTTGGCATGCCCGCCGTGGACGAGCGGACCACACTTCGGTCGGCGGGTTCTTCGGTGGCGGCTTCTTGGCTTCTCCGGTGGTGGCTTCTTGGCTTCTCCGGTGGTGGCTTCTCCGGTGGTGGCTTCTCCGGTGGTGGCTCATCCGGTGGTGGCTCATCCGGTTGATGGATCCCAATCGAGGGATCTCACTCGAGGCATCGCACACCACGTCGAACCCGGCCTGGGAAGAGTTAACACGATACGAGGAGAACCCACCGCACGATGTCAGTCCGTCAGCCGACCGATACCCCGTGTGAGCGGGTGGTCTCGGTCCCATGAAGCTCGCGGTCTACGGCGCCGGTGGGGTCGGTGGATACTTCGGCGGTCGCCTCGCGCAGGCCGGTGCGGACGTCAGCCTGATCGCCCGGGGCGACCACCTCGACGCACTTCGACGGGACGGCCTCCGCGTCGAGAGCGTCAACGGCGACTTCACGGTCGACGTCCCCGCGACCGACGACCCCGCGGAGATCGGTCCCTGCGCTCACGTCCTGTTCACCGTGAAGTCGTTCGACACCGGGGCGGCGGCCAGCGAGCTCGAGCCCCTCCTCGGGGACTACACGGGCGTCGTCTCGCTCCAGAACGGCCTCGACAACGAGGTCACCCTCGCCGAGCACGTCGGCCGCGAGCGCGTCCTGGGGGGCGTCGCCTACATCTTCGCGACCATCGGCGAACCGGGGGTCATCGAGCACACGGGCGGT
>SLIW01000055.1 GCA_007135435.1 Natronomonas sp. | reverse complement strand
TTCGTCGCGAACGTACGCCCGGTCGTCGGGATAGGGCCTGGTCATACTGGGCGCCTCCGGTCGAGATCGGATCGCGGGCGCGGTCGAACCTCTCGATGCCGACCGACCCCTCGTCCTCGCCTCGCGCCAGGCTGGAGGCGTGGGGCGGCTGCTCGTCGAGACGCGCCCTGCAGAAGCCGGCGCCGCTGGCTGTGTCGCCGGGGTCGTCGGAACCGCCGCACCGACAGAATTCGGGGCGTCTCTACCGTCGTCGATTCAGGGTGCGCTGGCAGTCCCCGTCCTGGGTGCGCTGACTGTCCCCACCAGCGGGGGGCTGGTCGCCCACACCCTGGGCCCACTGGCTGTCCGCACCCGGGGTGAACTGGCTGATGCCACCTCGAGAGCTGTCCGTTGTTCGGTACGCACGTCCCGACGCCGGTGAACTCGGTAGCCGATCGCGCCACTCGCCAGTGGGTGGAGGTCGCGCTGATCCACGTCTCGGTGCACGGAGGTTGCACGTCCGTGTGGCCGGCGAGCCGGGGATCTGGTGGGTACCACGCTCCGTTGAACCAGTCCGTGTGAACGACAACTCGGTGGACGGCGGACGGATTGCTGCCGGCACGGGTCGACATCAGCGTGCCTCGAACTGCTGGCTGAAGCCGTCACATGTCGCGGCTCGCCGGCGTTTTCGTGGTGGACCTGACATGGTACGTCGCTTACATCACTATCGGTGCGTCCAGGACGGTCAGTTCACCCTCGTGAATCTCTCGTTCGCTAGTGGTTTCGTCGTGCCCGGGATGGTCGACGACCAGGGTCAGGCGCTCTCGCATCCCGTCGCCCCCGTAGTCGCGCACGAGGGTCGGGTCGTCCGAATCTGGGTCGACGCGGAGGGCGTCGCCGTTCTCCGCGAACTCGGTGGAGACGATCCCGTCGATGGCGAGGATGAAGCGCCCGTCGGTATCTGTTCGCGTCTCCAGGTCCGTGTGCCCGATCCGTACTATCGCGTCCGAGACCGGTTCGCCGTCGTCGTCCTCGACGGTCCCCTGCACCCGGGTCCGCCCGCGGGCGAAGTCGTACGCGGTGGAGGGATACAGCTGGACGCGGAGCGCCGCCGGCTCGAGGTCGTCGACGAACACGTCGATTGTCCGATCGATGTACCTCGGCGGGGTCTCGATGGTGAGGGTTACCGGGTCGTCCGGGAGTTCGACGGGCGGCGTCAGGAACAGCCAGTAACCGCTCGGATTGAGGCATGGAGCCGGGCGCACGTCGGCGATCGAGACCGCGGCCTCGTCGCGGAGCGGTCGGCCGGTGAGGGCGTCGACCGGCTTCACGGCGAGCGCCAGCGCCACCTCGATCGGCGGGTCGGCGATCGGCCGATAGGAATCAGCCATCGTCACCTCGGAGCGTGACCGATTCCACGCGGTCGACCGGCGCCGGTTCGCCGGCGTCCAGGGCGACGGGCCCGACCGTGTACGCGACGGATGGGAGATACGAGGTGTCCGGGAACGTGTTCCAGACGTCCATGATGACGTCCTCCGGTTCACCCCTGGAGATCCGAAGCTCGCCGTCGAGGGACCCGCGGAGTGCCGAACCCCGGACGACCGCGTCGCCTCGAAGCGCCCACATCGCCTCGCCGAGGAGGCCGTGGGCACGCTGGGCCTTCTGGGTATCGTTGCCGCTGCCCGATGGGTACGCCGTCACCAGGTAGTGGAGGTCCACCACGAGTGGGGCGAGGCGGTCGGTTCCAGTATCGACCTCCTCCCGCTGGAGAGTGCTCTCGTGGGGACTCTCGGAGACGTCGTACAAGAATAGCCCCACGGTGGGCGAGCCCGAGCCCGTCACCTCGTCCGGGGACGTGACCACGACGTCCAACTGGTCGATGCCGATGCCCGCTTCGAGCACGTCCGCGAGCGTCGCACTCACGTCCCCGATGGCACCGGCGTCGCCCGTCGCCGTCATCGCGACTCCCGACCGACTCTTGCGGACGGTCCCCGGATCTGTCGCGTCGATCGGATCCTCATCGTCGTTCGTACTCCCACGGCCGTCGTGCTAAACGTTGTTCTCGGATAGCTCGGCGGTGGCATCGCTCGCTCGATGGGAACACGGACCGCCGTTGACGGACGGACGGACGAGCCGGTCACTGCTGCCCCAGTTCTCTCGCCCGGTCGATCCAGCTCTTGGCCCTGGTCTCGCTGACCTGGGCGGCATCGGCGACCTCCGTCGCTTGCCTGGAGGCGAGTTCCTCGGTGGTCCTGATGTTGTGCTCCCGGAGCCGTTCCTCGAAGGTCGCGCCGATGCCCTCGATGTCGCGGATTTCGATCACGATACCACTCAGCAGCACGACAGCCTGGGAGAACGCGTTCAGCGCGGCGGCGAGGTCTCCCATCGGTGCGTCCCCTCCGTCTCCAGTCAGGTCGTCGATGGCCGAGTCGAGCGATTCGTTCGCAATCTCGAGACGCTCGAAGGAACCGGGGAAGATGGACCGGATTCCCTCGACGATCTCGGTGAATTCGGCCGCCGCGGTCTGGAGATCCGTTAGGACGCCTGGATCCTCTCTGAGGTGCTCCGCCGGCGAGACCTGGTTGATCACGTCCGTCGCCACGCTTCGAATCTCGTCGATCTGATCGGCCGTTTGCCTGGCAATCTGCCGCGCGGTGGGCCGTCGCATGTTCCCATAGG
>SLIW01000157.1 GCA_007135435.1 Natronomonas sp. | reverse complement strand
GTCGCGACTCGCGGGGAGGGTTTTTCAAGGTTTGAAAACGCTGAACCCCCCTTATGGTAAGGTGAGTCTAACGGGGTGTATGGTCATCCAGACCGTGATTGCGAGATGAGCACCGAAGAACGCGGCACGTCGGTCGAACAGCTGTACCGGGAACTGACGAACGCGGAGGCGCTGACGGGACCGGGGGGCGACCCCGGCCACCGCTCGGCGGAGGTCGTCGAGGACGTCACCGACCAGCTGTTCCCCGACCGGACCTTCCGGTTCGAGGAGGACCTGGTGAAGAACTCCCTGGACGAGCTCCTGCTCGTCCTCGTCGCGCTCCGGAGCGGCGAGACTCACGGGAAGGGCCTCATGGAGGACCTCGCTGAGCTCTTCGACGCTCGACTCAGCCCCGGGACGGTCTACCCGCGGCTGCACGACCTCGAGGAGGAGGAGGTCCTGGAGATGCACGAGCTCGTCCGGACGAAGGAGTACCGGATCGACGACGCGGAGGCCGCACGCGCCCGCATCGAGGCGGCGATGGCCCAGCACCTCGCCCTCGGGTTCGTGTTCTACTCGGCCCTCCAGGAGCTGTAGACGCGACGATCTGGCCCGAGACCGGCGTGGGGACGGGACGGGACAGAAACGGACGACGCGGACGCGGTAGCGGAAACGGATGCCGAAGCGGTACGGTATCGACGCGGATGGGACGGCGCCGAGGGGCGACCGGCATCGAGGCCATCGGGACGAGTTCTGAGAGACCACCCGCGGAGGCAACACTGTTTTGACCGGAGCCCATCTACCGGGGACGACGGAGCACGAGGGAGGAGCACGGATGGAGTCGGTGGAACCGGGTGAATCGATGGAATCACTGGAATCGGTGGAATCGAGGCGAGCCGCGACGGGGGCCCGGAGCCGGCGATGATCCGAGCGGTCGCCCTCGTCGGCTTCGTCCTCGGGTTCGCGCTCGTCCTCGCCGCCCCGCTGGCGATCATCGACGCCATGCTGCAGTCGGGGCCGGTCGCGGAGCTGCCGGCCCTCACCTCGAGCGAGCTCAGGCTCGCGGGCGGCATCATGATCATCGGCCTCCTGCTCTCGCTGTTCAGCGCGGTCGTGTGGCTCGCCTCGGAGGGCCATCCGAACCGCTGAGTTCCGCTCGATCAGGGCGGGGTTCTCGGCGGGGCATCACCGAACGAACCAGCCGGGCAGCGCGCTCCGGACAGCGAAAGCGGGTCAGAACCTCACCCCAGACAGCGAAAGCGGATCAGACCGCAGTCCACACGCATCTGATGGGGCGTGCTCGACCCCCGCGACCGATCACTCGACGCTCTCGGCGATCCACTCGCCGAACGGGTCGTGGACGTCGCTCTCGTCGAACCGTTCGATGCAGGGGACGTCGTAGGGGTGGAGCAGCTCGACGCGTCGCACCAGGTCGGCGAACCGGTCCTCGGTCGTCTTGGCCAGGAGGACGACCTCGTCCTCGGAGAGCACCTCGCCCTCCCAGCGGTACGTCGAGTGACACGGGAAGCGGTTGACGCACGCCGCCAGTCGCTCCTCGACCAGCGTCTCCGCGAGGTCGGCGGCCGCCTCGGGCGGCGCGGTGATGTACGCGGTGGGCATCTCAGGCGTCGTGCCCCTCGTCAGCGTCGGCCTCGACACCGTCGCCACCATCTCCGGTCTCAGTGGGCGCTCCGCCACCCGCAGCCGCGCCGCCCTCCATCTGCCCGTCGATCGGGTTGTATCGGCCGTTGATGTCCCACTCGTGGATGCAGTGCCGGTTGCCGACCCGGCGCTGGCCGTCTTCCTCGGCGATGACCCAGTTCTCGGCGTCGTCGTCCCAGACGTCGATCCGGCCGCAACGCTCGCAGGTCCGCCGACTCGGTGGGATGATCTCGACGCTCATGCGTGGCGCTACGGGCCGGCGTGATATGAACCGTCCGACCGACCGTGCCGAGGGACCGGGTGAGCGTGCAACTCGTCCGGTGATGGAACGGATATAGCGAACACGGGCGGCCCGCAACGGCAGGAAGCGGGCCGGATAGCCAGTGGAATCCGCGCGTTCAGAAGTCCGGCAGGTCGTCGGGCGCCTCGTAGTCCGCCTCCCAGTCGATGTACTCCTCCTTGAGCGTTCGGCTGACCGTGTCGCCGAACTCCGCGAGCGCGGCGTTGATCCCCGAGACCGTCTCCCAGGAGTGCAGGTCCGGGTGGAGGTCGCGCTCGCGCCAGTCCTCGGGGATCCCGGGGGCGTGGTAGCCCACGCGGTCGGCGAAGTCGTCCCAGAAGAAGTCGAACTGCTCGAACATGCCCAGATCCTCCGCGATGACGAACTCCTCCTCGTCGAGGTCGGTGTGATCCCGCCACTCGTTGAAGGCGTCGTCCCAGGCGCCCTCCGCGAGCATGTCCTCGAGCTCCTCGCGGCGGTACTCCTGGCCCTGGACGTCCACGTCCTCGTACGCGTCGGCGTCGACGTCGGGGAGCTCTGGGGGTTCCGGCGGGTCGATGTCCAGTCCCATGGCCGACCGTAGCACGCCGGGGGTTAAAACCGCGATGCTACCGTGTGGAGGCGGGGTGCTCGCGCTCGAGCGGTCGTGATCGACGACACGGAACCACCATTCCGCCGCCATCACTCGGAGTCTATCACTCGAAGTCTATCACTCGGAGTCTATCGATCGAAGTCTATCGTT
>SLIW01000496.1 GCA_007135435.1 Natronomonas sp. | reverse complement strand
CGCCTCGTCCAGGTCCGGACCCAGCGGCGCCCCGGCGACGACGCTGTCGGCGTGTTCGAGGACCCCGTCCACCTTCTCCGCGACGGTCTCGGGTGTCCCCGCGATGCAGAACGCGTCGAGCATGGCGTCCGAGACGGCGTCGAACGCCGCGTCGAACGTCCCCGCCGAGAGGTGTTCGCCGATGGCGCCCGCCCGGTCGGCGTCGATACCGTGGCGCTCCAGGACCGGGTCCGGGGCGCCGGCGGCGATGAATGCCACCGGGGGCCGGGCTGCCTCCCGGGCGGCGTCGGCGTCCTCGGCGATCGACACCGACGCGTAGACAGCAAAGTCGAATGGTCCCCGATGGGCCGGACGGTCGTCCAGCCCCTCCACGACCCGCCCGGCGGCCCACTCGACGTCGCGGGGGTGGGATCCGTTGTACAGCACCCCGTCGGCGTGCTTGGCGGCCATCCGGATCATGTGGGGCCCCTGGGCGCCGACGTAGATCGGGACGTCCCCCGGGGGCTCGTAGTTGAGCCCGGCGTCGCGGGCGACGAACGTGCCGTCGTGGTCGACGCGCTCGCCGGCGAGGAGGTCCCGCGCGACGTGGACGGTCTCCAGGACGCGACGGAGGGGTCGTTCGTGCTCGTAGCCCAGGTTGCGGAGGGTCGAGCGGTCCCCGGCGCCGATGGCGAAGACCGCCCTCCCGCCCGAGGCCTCGTCGAGGGTGGCGACCCGCGACGCGAGGGGGACCGGGTGGGTCTCGAAGGGGTTCGCGACCCCTGGCCCGACGCGGATCGAGTCGGTCCGGCGGGCGATGCGGTCCAGTGCGACGAACGAATCGCGGTTGTTGTAGTGCGAGGAGGCGAAGGCAATGTCGAAGCCCTCCGCTTCGGCTCGCTCGCCAAGGGCGGCGATGCGGTCGACCGGATGCTCTGGGGTGAGTTCGATGCCGATCATCTGTGTAGTTCGTGGGTATTCGCTACGTTCCAGTGTCTCGCTTCGGAGGTCGTTCGCTGACTGGAATGACGAGCTCCGACGTTCTTCGAGTCCACCAGGGACCTCCCGGTCCCGTGGATATTCGAGCCCATCGTCCTACCCCTCGAACTCCCACTGGCGCAGCGCCTGGCGGACGAGGTCGTCCTCCTCGGTTCGGAAGAGCAGGTCGCTGCCCGCGTGCTCGCCGAACGCCCACTCCCGGACCACCACGACGGGCGTCCCACCGGCGCCCTCGCCGGCCACGAGGTTGGCGGCCGAAGCCAGCTCGTCGACGACGGCCTGGACGGTCACGCCGAGCTCGCGGCCGTCGCGGTCGGGCTCGCCGCGCCAGTCCCGCGCCGCCGGGAGCCCGTACCAGCCGACGGCGACGCCGCGCTGGCCGTACCGGAACGGCCGGCCGGACGTGTCCGTGACGACCACCGGTGCGCCGAGGTCCTCCGAGAGCCGGCGCGCGGAGGCCGTAGGGTCCTCGGGCAGGAGCAGCAGGTCGGCGCCCGGGACGTTCGAGCGGTCGATCCCCGCGTTGACCGTGACGTGGCCGAACCGCGTGACCGCCAGCAGGAACGGCGCCTCGAGGAGCAGCTCCGCGCTCTCCTCGAGGACCGCCTGGGCGAACCGCGGGTCCTTCTCCTCGCCGGTGATCGACTCCAGACGTGTGGCGATGGCCCGGGCGCGCTCGCCCGCCGGGAACTCGTCGAGGTCGGCCTTCCGACCCTCGGCCTTCGAGACGACGGTGCTCGCCACGCACACGACGTCGCCGTCGACCAGGTCGACGTGCTCGGCGACGAGCCCTGCCAGGTCGTCGCCCTCCCGGACCTCCGGCAATCCCTCGACGGCGAACACCTCCATACGCGCCGCTGGGTGGGAGCCACCAAAAAGGGCCGCGATACCGGAGGCCGCGGCCCGGCCCAGCCCGGCCCAGCCCGGCTCGGTCCGGACGGCACTGCCCGGTTCGGTGGCTCGGCCCGGTTCGGTGGCTCGGCCCGGTTCGGTGGGGTGAACCTACGGGACGAGGCGCGAGCTGTTCGTGACTACGATGCCGACGCCGATCCCGATGGCGATCCAGAGCGGGAGGCTGAGGGTGTCCGTCGCGGTGCCGACCACCGCGCCTGCAATCGCGCCGAGCACGATCCCCCACACGGTGGCGTTCGACGTGATATTCGACTCGCCGTTCTCGGTCGCGTCGCCGCCCTCTGGCCTGCTCCTTCCTGTCACGCTTCCTCCCTCCGCACTTCGACCGCGAGGTCGCCGTCCTGCACCTCGACGGTCATCAGCGTCGCCTCCTGGGCGGGCCACGCGCCGGTCGCGCTGCCGGGGTTGAGCAGTCGGTAGCCGGCGATGCGGGTGTCGAGCACGTCGTGGGTGTGGCCGGAGACGCCGACGGTCGGCCGGTCGGCGGCGGCGAGGTCGGCGACCGTCTCGGCCACGCGCGTCTCGTAGTCGGTCGGCGAGCCGGTCCCGTGGGTGACCACGAACCGGACGCCCCCGAGGTCGACCGTCGCCACCTCCGGGAGGTCCAGGTCGCGGTCCATGTTCCCAGCCACGGCCGTCAGGTCGGTCGCGAGCGAGGCGACGTCCTCGTAGGCGGGCCGGGAGTCGAAGTCGCCGGCGTGGATGACGTGGTCCGCCGCGCGGAGCTCCTCGCGGACCCACTCCGGGATGGCCGCCGCCCTGGACTTCACGTGGGTGTCG
>SLIW01000244.1 GCA_007135435.1 Natronomonas sp. | reverse complement strand
GTGGAGCCGCGTCCACCGAGCAGCACCGGTCGAGGTCCCCATCGACGGAACGCTCCTCCAGGTCGCCCGCCCGGGAAAAGGCTGTCTCTCCGATATCCTCATCTCGGACGGCGAGGCTGCCGTCTTCGACCCGTCGCACTATCACGGAGAATACGAAGCACGCATCGACGAACACGGTGCGGAACTCGTCGGTGTCTTCGACACGCACGCTCACGCAGATCACGTGTCGGGTGGCCGCGAACTCGCAGATCGCCACGACGTGGCCTACCATCTGCACCCGGCGGACGCAATCGAAATTGAAGCGACCCCGATAGCTGACGGCGAACAGTTCACCGTCGGGCACGTCGAGATCGAAGTCATCCACACGCCGGGGCACAGTCCCGGTGGCGTGACGTATGCGGTGGGCGTGGAGGCGCTGTTGACGGGTGATACGCTCTTCCACGAGAGTGTCGGCCGCGTCGAACTCGGCGTCGAAGCAGGGATCGAGGAGACGGACGTCGAGGAGAACGCAGCCACGCTGTACGAGAGTCTCCAGCGACTCCGTCAGCGAAGCGGTGATCCGGTGATCCTCCCGGCGCACGATCCGGGCTCCCCGGAGCCGCCGGTCGTCGCTCGGATGAGCGACGTAGAAGCGCGGAACGACGATCTCGGACGCGACCGAGCGGCGTTCATCGAGGATCTGGCGTCTGATGTTCCGGATCACCCGCCCAACTTCCAGCGCGTCAAGGGCGTCAATGTCGGCGTCGAATCCGTCGACGACGACGAGCTCTCGGCGCTCGAGCTCGGGCCGAACCGCTGTGCTGCCGAGTGATAGATGAGTTCGGGCTACACGCAGGGCATTCGCGCGAACTGGAGCCAGTTCCTGCTCCAGGTCGTGACGGTGTTCGCGGTCGGTCTCACGATGGGGTCACAGCGGA
Organism: Natronomonas sp.; assembly: GCA_007135435.1. Taxonomy (GTDB): domain Archaea; phylum Halobacteriota; class Halobacteria; order Halobacteriales; family Haloarculaceae; genus Natronomonas. The sequence continues at coordinate 1,757 of SLIW01000244.1, read as the reverse complement.
CCGTCGTCCCCATCATGGGCGAGGAGACGTTCGGCATCACCTCGTTCCTCGTCATCGGCTCGTTCGTCGTGAGCTTCGGCGTCGTCAAGGCGGTCCTCAACCTCTACTCCGGGAAGTGGGCGGACGTCCACGGTCGCAAGCCGATCCTCATCCTGGGGTGGGTGTCGGCCCTTCCGATCCCGTTCATCCTGATATTCGCCCCGAGCTGGGAGTGGATCGTCGCAGGAAATCTCCTCCTCGGCGTCAACCAGGGCGTCGCCTGGAGCATGAGCATGATCTCGAAGATCGAACTCGCCGGGCCGGCGGAGCGTGGACTGGCCGCCGGGATCGACGAGGCGTTCGGCTACACCGGCGTCGCTATCGGGGCGTGGCTGACGGGCGTCATCGCCGCCTCGTACAGTCTGCGGCCGGAGCCGTTCTACTTCCTGCTGTTAGTGATCATCGTTGCTATGCTGATCGCGCTCTTCTTGATCGATGAGACGCTGCCGTATGCGAAGGCGGAAGCCGCACAGCCAGACGGTGGGGAAGAACGATCGGGTGGCGATGCTGACCTCTCGTTCACGGAGATCGTCAAGCAGGCGACCTACGGCGACCGGACGCTGTTCACCGCTGCGCAGGCAGGCCACGTCGAGAACTTCGTGGACACGCTCGTCTGGATCGCCTTCCCGCTGTTCCTGTTCGCACAGGGCCTCGACACGGCGCAGATCGGCGTCGTCGTCGGGGTCCACAGCGCGGCGTACTTCCTGCAGGTCTATACTGGCAGACTCGGCGATCAGATCGGTCGAAAGCCACCGATCGTCGCCGGATTCTTCCTCGCTGGTGGTGGAATCTTCGGGATGATGCTCGTCGACGGATACCTGGCCTGGATCGTGATGTCCGGCATCGCCGGTGTGGGAATGGCGTTACACTACCCGAACCTGATATCGGTCGCCAGCGACGCCGCCCACCCGCTGTGGCGTTCGACGGGACTGGGCGTCTATCGGTTGTGGCGGGACCTCGGGTACGCCGTCGGCGCGATCCTGATCGGGCTCACGATGGACCTGTGGTACATCGAGGCAGCCTTCTATGGAACGGCGATAGCCATGTTCATCTCCGGTGGGCTGGTTGTCCTGATGATGGAGGAGACGCATCCGGAGTTTGGCACCCACGAGCGCCCATCCCTCTCCCAATAGGAGGTCTGAGCGATCCCATGATCTACCCCGACCACGCCGCGACGACGTACCTGCACGAGGATGTCCTCGCAGCGATGGATCCATACCAGATCGCGCACACGCACAACCCCTCGGCACCGTACGCGACCGACGCAGCTGAGGGGATCGAGAGGGCCAGAGCACAGGTCGCACAGCTGATCGGCGCAGATCCCGGTTCGATCGTCTTCACCGGCGGCGGGAGCGAGGCCGACAACCTCGCGCTCAAGGGGCTGTTCGACGACGTGACCGACGGCCACCTCGTGACCTCCACGATAGAACACGCAGCGATCGAGCACTCGGCTCGCTGGCTCGAACGACGAGGGATAGACGTGACTCGTGTCGCTCCACGGGAAGACGGTCGCGTCGAAGCGGCGGCTGTTCGGGAGGCGATCCGCCCCGAAACGAATCTCGTCTCGATCATGCACGCCAACAACGAGACGGGGGTCGTGCAACCGATCGAGGAGATCGCCTCCATCGCTCGTGAACACGACGTGCCCGTTCACTCGGATACCGTCCAGAGTGCGGGGAAACTACCGCCCGATGTCGACGCGATGGGGCTGCACATGG
>SLIW01000419.1 GCA_007135435.1 Natronomonas sp. | reverse complement strand
GTGTGGAACTCGTGGGTGAACATGGCCGTCTCAATGCCACGTTTTTCCTTAAAATGTGGTGGTGAGTTGGCCGAGGCCGGGTGGCCATCCCCGGTACCGGCGGCATCGCCACCGGCCGTCTCGGCCGTCTACCGGTCGTCTCGGCCGTCTACCGGTCGTCTCGGCTGTGTACCGGTCGTCTCGGTCGTTTTCGATGACGCGTACACGCGAGACCCAATCAAGGCCGTGAACGTCGCGACGGCTATCAGGCCACGATCGTCGCGAAGGCTGCCGGGACGCGATCGTCGCGAGGGTTCGTCCCTCACGCCGCGTCCGTAGCGACGCCTCTTTGGGGACCGCGCACCAAGCCGCACGCGTGAGCAACCGGCGTCGGCTGAAGCGGCTCATCCGGACGAAGCTCAACTCCGCGGGCCGCCAGTACGGAGCGGCCAGACGGGCCTACAGCGACGCCAAGGCGGCCGCCCGGGCGGACCTCCCGACCGACGAGGAGGGCCGCGCCCGGATCGTCTGCCGGAGGTACGCCGAGAAGCGGGCGATCTCGGTCGACGACCAGGCGCGTCCGGCGTGCTACGATCCCGACCACCAGGACTGCCGCGGCTGCGTCGAGGACATCCGGGACGGCCAGATCGAGACCTGGTGATGGATGATCGGGTGGGTCGTCGTTGGAGCTGGTCGGCGCTGCAGCAGGTGGTCGACACCGCGGCCCGTCGACACACGTCTCCGGGACCCTCCCCGCGGCTATCGCGACGACGGATCGACTGGTCTCGTCCCCTCGGACGCCTCCTCGCCGGGGCGGACGCCCACGGCGAGTGAAGGAGAACCGAGGATCTCGCCCCCTGGCCGAATCACTTTACAAGCCCCCGGGCCGTCAGAGACGGCAGATGGGCATCCGGCTCCCGACTCGGCTCTCGGCCAGGCTCCGCTGGAGCGGCAGGGTCATCCTCAGGGTCGTCGGGTTCACCCTCGCCGTCTGCCTGGCGATCGGGGCCAGCATCCTCCTCCTCTTCGGGGTCGTCTGGTTCGTCGAGTCGGTCCTGGGCCAGGCGGCCCTCGCCGGCGCGGTCGGCCTCGGTGTCTTCGTGGCCGCCATCGCCCTCTCCGTCCAGCTCCTCGTCGTCCTGTCCGATCGGCTCCATACCGACGACCGAGACGACGCCCACGCCAATGCCGAGGATTCAGACGCCGACGTGGCTGTCGACCGGGAGGGAGCGGCCGGCCACGGGAAGAGACAGGAGGACGCAGGCGGCGATGAAGAGGTGGTATATGGGACAGGAGGCGACAGCGAGATGCCGGACAGCAGCGCGGAGCCGGAGGCCGAGACGGAAACCAGCGACGCTCGATGCCGATGACGGACCGCTCCGCACGTCGATGGTGGCCGCCAACGGGGGCCCGGGCAACTCGGCAGGTCGGCAGCCGAACCGGCGCCTTCGGAGTCCTGACTCCCGTCCCGACTCCCGTCCCGACTTCCTCCCGACCCGTTCCTGCTCGGCCCTGCTCGGCCCTGCTCGGCCCTGCTCGGCCCTGCTCGTCGCACCCCCGTCCCGTCCCGACCCGCCTACACGCTTCGGGTCGAGCCCCCGTCGACGGGGATGGAGACGCCGCTGACGTACGAGGAGCGATCGCTGGAGAGCCACGCGACCGTCTCGCCGAGCTCGCGTGGGTCGCCGACGCGCTCCAGTGGGACGCCCTCGCCCCACGCTGCGAGGCCCTCCTCGTAGCTGTCGAAGTCGCCGCGGTCGACGGCGGCCTCGACGAGCTCCTCGATACGACTCGTCTCGTGGGCGCCGGGGAGCACGGCGTTGACGCGGATCTCCGGGCCGAACTCGTGGGAGAGCGTCTTCATCAGCCCGATGACCGCCCGCCGGACCGCGTTCGATAGCACGAGCTCGTCGATGACCTCCTGGACCGACCGCGAGGTGATGTGGACGACGGTCCCGCCCCCGTCGGCGAGGTGCGGGTGTGCCTCCCGGACCGTCCAGACGGCGCTCATCACGAGCAGGTCGTAGGCGTCGTACCAGTGGTCGTCGTCCGTCTCGAGGAACGACCCCGGCGGCGGTCCGCCAGCGCTCGTGACGACGTGGTCCAGCCCGCCGAACGCGTCGACAGTGCCCTCGACGAAGGCCTCGACGTCCTCCTTCCTGGTGATGTCCGCCTGGACCGCCCGCACCGCACCGTCGCCGAGCTGGTCGAGCCGGTCGCGCGCCTCCTCCAGGCGGTCCTCGTTGCGCCCACAGACCGCCACGTCGCAGCCCTCGCGGGCGAGCGCCTCGGCGCTCGCCAGCCCGAGCCCCGCCGAGCCGGCCGTCACCAGTGCCGCGTCGCCGTCGATTCCGAGATCCATACCGGCGAGGTCGACCGGCTCCCCCATAAAACGAACTCCCTCATAAATCCAACTCCCGTGTGAAGCGAACTCCCCCTCAAAACGAACTCCCCCACGGAGCGAAGGAACGGAAGACGAACCGTCGACCGTGGTCCGAGCCACGTACCGGCGTCCCGCACCCGCCCCGCCAGCCCTCAGACGCGGACCCGGACTGTCCCGTCGCCCGTCACGCTGACGCGGATGTCGTGGCGCACCTTGCGGCCGTGGACGGCGTCGCCGGCGGCGTCGCTGACGAGCTTCATCAGCTCCGGCGCCGTCCGGGCGACCTTCACGCCCGCCTCGTCGCAGGCCGAGTAGACCCTGTTCGGGACGTCGTAGAGGTCGGTCCCGGCCTCGACGGTCAGCTGCACCGGCGCCGAGAGCGCCTCGGCGAAGTCGACGGTCTCGCGGGCCTTCGCGACGTTCTCGCGGGCGCTGGACTCGACGCTCGAGACGTTCGCCCGGGAGGTGCCCAGCTGCTCGGCGATGTCCGCCTGGGGGACGCCCCGCTCGCGGAGCACCAGCACCTCCGCCTGGCGGCGCGTCAGGACGCTCGCGTCCTCGTCGAAGCCCGCCCGGGCCAGCAGTTCGTCGACGTCCCCCGCGGTCACGTCACTTGCCCCAGAAGTTCTCGCGGCTGCCCAGCCGCTGTCGGTCCAGCGCCCGCTGGCGCTTGCTGCGGTCGTCGGTCTCGCCGTCGCCCGCCTCGTCCGCGTCCACCCCGTCGCCCTCACCGTCGGCGCCGGCGTCCTCCTCCTCCATCGGCAGTCGCTCGACCTCGTCGGCCCACGCGTGGTTCGACCGCACCTCCGTGATCCGAACCTTCGCGCGGGCCTCCGGGAGCACGCCGTCGACCATCACGATGAACCCGTCCTCGGTCCTGCCCACGCCCGCGCCCGACTCGTGGATGTCCTCGACGTCGACGACGACCTCCTCGCCGAGCTTGACCGGCTGCTGCTTGAGGTCCCGGATCGGCTGGCTGTAGTGGTTGCACCACTCGGCGCCGCCGCGGTCGCCGTAGTGCTGGCACCCCATCCCCTCGATCCGCTCGGAGAAACTGGGGCATTCGTCCGCGAGTGGGCAGTCCGGCATGGAGAGTGGTAGCGACGCGGCGGATTAAACGCTTGTGGAACGCGACCTTTTTCTTCGTCGGGTTCGCCGCGAGCGGCCCACGAGCCGCTCGCGGCTCACCACTCCTCGAAAAATCTCGACCAAAAAGGCGCCCTTGCGGCGAGCGCGCTGTCGCGTCGCTCGCCGCAAGCGCGTGAACCGCGCCCTCGCTACGCTCGGCGCGGATGCTCGTAGGGAATATCGCAGGAGCTCATAATTTTCTCACACGGGACCATGACACAGCGCCGAGTGGCGACCTCCGAAACCCTGGTTGGCTACGATAATCTATATCATCACCCGTACTCCGAGTCCTGCCCTTTCACCACTCGGACTGCGAGTCCTGCTACAACAGCCCCGGGTCCTGGTCTGTCCGCTGGAGCCAGACGATCTCCCCGGACTCGAAGCAGAGGGCGACGGTCTCGCCGTCGAGCCAGCCGTCGACGACCGAGCAGTCGCCGACGTCCAGTTCGCGCGTCCAGCGGATCCCGTCGGCGTCCAGCGCGACGGCCTCGCAGTTGCGCTCCCCGACGGAGTAAACACCATCGGGTGCCGCGACGACCGGCGGGACGACGTCGCGAGGAATTTCAGCGGTCAACCGGAGGTCGCCGGTCTCGACGTCGTAGACGGCGACCTCCTGTTCGAGGAGGAAGGCGACCACCCCCTCGGTCACCGCCGGTCGCCCCCTCCCCTCGCCGATCGACGCCGACCAGAGGAGCTCGCCGTCGTCGGTCCGGACGACCGCCTCGTCACCGTCGACCCCGCTCAGCGTCCCGCTGTAGGTCCCCTGGAGGACCGTCCGGCCGCCGGCGCTGGCGGTCGCGACGGCCCCGTCAGTCTGTACCCGCCACCGCTCCTCGCCGTCGGGATCCAGTGCGATCGTCGCCGCCTCGGTCGCGACGACCACTCGCCGGCCGGCGACGTGGACCGACTCGGGCGGGTCCGGGAGCGCCCGTTCCCAGGCGACCGCCCCGTCGCGGACCGCCGTAAGCGTGTCGCCGACCGGGACGTAGACGCCACGCTCGCCGGCCGCGATCGGCGGCGACGGACCGACCACCTCGTCCCCGCCCTCCTGGTCGTCTGCTCCGTTTCGCTCGGTTCCGTCGCCCTCGCCCTCCCCCTCTTCCCCCTGGTCGACCTCGGCGTCGACCTGGTCAGCCTCGGTGTCCCCCTGATCCGCCCCGGCGTCACCGAGTTCGACGACCCAGACCACGTCGGTCTCCACCGACCCGCGCCCGTCGTCTTCCTTCTCCACAGCCTCGATCGCCACCACTCGACCATCGTCGTCGAGCAGGTGGACCCGGCGTCCGCCGCCGTGGGCGACCGCCGCGGAGGTCTGCAGGTGGGTGTGGTCCCACAGCGCCTCGCCGCTTCGGTTCGACACCGTGACCTCCGTGGCGTCTCCCATCGTGAGGTCGCCGTCGACCCGGACCCACTGCCTGCCGCTCAGCGCGGTCACGAGGCGGTCGTCGTTCGCGTCGGAGTACCGGTTCGTTCTGCCGAAGTCGCTGAACGGGTCGTCACCAGACGCGGCGACGGTCGACTCGCGGCGGACGTCGCCGCCGCCGTAGGCGTACCCGCAGCCGGCCGCCACCACGACGGCGCACGTCACGGCCGCCAGCAGCTCTCGTCGTCGGAGATTCGTGGTCACGACAGCTCACCAGCCATCTCCCGGAGTCGCTCGATCCGCCGTTCGGTCGGCGGGTGGGTGTCGGGGAAGACGTCCGTCGAGACGAGCTCGGCGTCGGTGAAGGCCCGCCCCTCCAGCGGCGCGACGTACAGCGCCTCGGCTCCGCCGTCGAGTGCCCGGAGGTCGCGGTCCGGCGTCTCCGGCATCGCGTCGTCGAGCGCCTCGAGGGCGGTCGCCAGCGCCGCCGGATCGCCCGTGAGGGAGGCGGCGCCGCGGTCGGCGGCGTACTCGCGGTACCGCGACAGCACCCGGTGGACCAGCACGCTCGCCGCCCAGAACATCGCCGAGACCGCGAGGGTGACGACCGCGGTCACCACGAGGACGACGACCGCCTTCGCGAGCCCCTCGTTGCGACCGGAGGAGCCGCCCGAGCCGAGCACCCGGAAGATGCCGTAGAGGACGTAGGCAGCCACCAGCGCCAGGTAGTAGGTGATCGTCGGGAGCAGCCACGCGACGGTCATCACCGTCGCGTCGCGGTTCCGCAGGTGCGACACCTCGTGGGCGAGGACGGCCTCGAGTTCGCGCTCGTCGAGGCGCTCGAGCAACCCCGTCGTGACGACGACCGAGGCGCCGGTCGGCCCGCGGACGGCGGCGGCGTTCGGCGTCTCGTTGTGGGTGACCGCCACCTCCGGGGGCTCGATCCCCGCCTGGTGGGCCAGCCGCGTCACCGACGCCTCGAGGCTGGGGTACTCCCCGGCGTCGACCCGGCGGGCGCCGATACTCGAGAGCACCGTCGAGGGGCCGAACCAGACCTGGGCGGCCAGCCCGCCGAAGACCACCAGGGCCGTGACCAGGGGGTCGACGTAGACCCGGCCGTGGTATGGACCGTACCCCAGACACTCCAGGAGCGGGAGCAGCAGGTGGTTGACCACGGCGACGAACGCGTAGATGAAGCCGAACGGCAGGACGACGACGAGCGCGACGGCTGCCAGGAGGCGGTACCGGAGGGGGCGGTCGTCGGGCAGCATGGAGGGCGGCTACGTTTCCCTGACGGTTCGTTGGATATAAACGCTACCCGTCGACGCTCGCCCACGTCGATTGCTCGTCCGACCGCTCCGACCCTGGCACCCGTCCGACCCGAGGCGCCGCGCCTGGAGCTCCCGGTCGTGGTGCTTCAGGAGGACGACGACCGAGACGGCTCCCGGGACGTACGACGTCGAATCGAGCGACCCGACGGCGCCCTCGAGGCCGGTCGAGTGGCGGCTCGACGACCCAGTCGTCGTCGACCGAATCCTTGACCACCCGGCCGCGACGAGTCGACGAGGAGGATGGCCGACGGGACGGTGGAGGACGAACCGAGTGACGGGGGAACAACGGACGAGCGGCGGCTCGTCCGCGTCTGGAGACGCGTCCTCGGGCTCTCGGCGCCCGTGATGGCAGAGCAGGTGCTCCGGACCCTGATGCGGACGACCGACCTGGTCGTCGCCGGGTTCTTCTCGCCGGCCGCCGTCGCCGCGGTCGGCCTCGCGGACATCTACGCCCGGCTCCCGCTGCGGATCGGCCTCGGCGTCGGCGACGGCGCGATCGCCCTCTCGAGTCAGGACACCGGCGCCGACGCGACCGCCAACCGCGACCAGGCGGTCACCCAGGCCCTGCTGATCGGGATCCTCGTCGGCCTCCCGTTCGTCGTCTTCGGCCTGCTGTTCAACGAGTTCGCCATCGCCGTCCTCGGTGGGCTCGCCGAGGAGGGCGCCATCGCCGAGGTCGTCGAGTACGGCAGCGTCTACCTCCTGATCATCATGCTGTCGGCCCCGGCGGTCCACGTCAACTTCATCGCGGCGCGGTCGATCCAGGGCACCGGCGACACCCGAACGCCCATGTACGTCAACGGGGTCGTCAACGCGCTCAACATCGTGGCCACGGTGGGACTCGCGTTCGGCGTCGGACCCTTGCCCGAACTGGGGATCGTCGGCATCGCCGCCGCGACCGCCGTCGCGGACACCCTCGGCGCCCTGACGTTCCTCGCGTTCATCCGGAGCCCGCTGAGCGAACTCGGGTACGCCCGACCCCGGCGGCTCGTGGTGGCGAGACAGCTCCTGATCATCAGCTGGCCGCGGGTGGCCGAGGGCCTCTCGGAGATGGTCGCGGAGTTCCCCTTCAACGCCATCCTGCTCGCGTTCGGCACGGAGGTCAACGCCGCCTACCACATCGGACGCCGGATGTACCAGCAGGTCGCCTCGCCCCTCGCCCGCGGCTACGCGGTCGGCGCGAACGTCCTCGTGGGTCAGTCCCTCGGCGCCGGCGACCCGGACGGGGCGTACTACCTGGGCGCCGCGTCGACCGCCCTGAGCCTCCTCACCATCGGCGGGCTCTGTGCGGCCCTCTTCGTCCTCGCCGAACGGTTCGTCCTGGTGTTCACCCGCGATCCGACGACCGTCGGCTACGCGACCGGGTTCGCAGAGGCCTACGCGATCGCGGCGGTGTTCATCGCCGCCTATGCCACCCTGGCGGGGTCGCTCCGCGGCGGGAGCGAGACGCTCGCGCCCTTCGTCGCCCGCATCGTCGGGACGTTCGTCTTCCTGCTCGGGTTCACCTACGTGGTCGGCGTCCTCCTGGGCTACGGCGTGGTGGCGGCCTACGTGGCCGTCGTCCTCGACTTCGCCTTCCGGGTGTGCTACCTCGCCGTCGTGTTCTACCGACGCCGGTGGGTCGTCCGGGGGACCACCATGATGCACGAGCGTGGCAGTGTGGAAGAAGTGGACGTGCCGACCGAGGACTAGATCGCGGCGTGCCGAGTGTGGAACGAGATACAGCGGAGAACGAGGTACAGCGCGTCCAATGCGGCACGGCACGGCACGGCACGGCACGACACGACACGACACGACACGGCACGGCACGGCACGGCACGGCACGGCTGGGCGCGCCACGGTGCGGCGCGGATCGCGGCGTAGCTTCGCCCTACAGCGGGATCTGTGAGCGGAAGTCCGGGCTCTGGGCGTCGAGGTGGTCCAGGCGGGTCCCGAGGAGCTCCCGGAGCAGGATCACGAGTCCGTTGTCCCGGCCCTCTCCGGTGAGCGCGGTCTCGGTGACGGTTCCCTCGTCCCTTTCCCCGAACGTCCCGATCATGACCGCGTCGCGGTCGGCGAAGACGAGCCTGCCGACCTTCTCGTGGTTCGGGGGCAGGTTCAGCCAGTCCAGCTGCGGCTCCCAGATGATCGCCCCGGGGAGCTCCTCGCGGACGAAGTCGCGGACCGACGTGGTCTGCGAGCCGACGTAGACGTCGACCCCGCGATCGATCGCATCCCGGAGACGACGGACACACCCGTCCTCGATCAGTCCCTCCGTGGTGACCATCAGGAAGAGCTCGTCGTCGGCGCGCTCGAACAGGGACTGCCCCCGGGCGATGATGTCGTGCCTGCCCTCGATCGTCCAGATGTCCGACCGCTCGTCGTCCGCCGGCCGGTGGACGCCCGAATCGGGAAGAATCGACCCCTCGACGGCCGAATGCTCGTCGTCCGACCCGTCCACGTCGGCCGACCCGTCCACGTCGGCCGACCCGTCCACGTGTGCCGACAACCACCCGGAAGCGAGCGCGGGGTGGTCGGTGGTCCGGACCTGCCCGTCGTCCGTGGCGATCAGGCCGGCCTCCTCCAGGACGGGGAGGTGGGTGTGGTGCAGCCCGACCAGGACCTCCTCGAGACCGTCCTCCGGGACGGCGTGCGGTTCGACGACTCGCTCCCGGGCGGCCACATGTCGAGCGAGCTCGCGCCGACCCAGCCGGCCGCCTCGTTCGTCAAGCACGGCGAGCACGGTCCGACGTCGTCGGTCCTGGACGCAGCGGAGGACGTCGTCCCAGTCCTGGTCGGTGGCCTCGAACGTCCGGTGGAGCCACCCCTCGTCCAGTACCGGATGGGCAGTCGTGGAGACGGTACCGTCGGTGCGATTCCACTCGACCAGCCCGGCGTCGGCCAGCACCGGGAGGTGGACGTGGACGAGTTCGGCGTGGACCGCGTCGCGGTCCTCGCGATCGACGTCGACGAGCTCCCGATCGGTGACGGCGGCGGCCACGACCGTCGCGAGCTCCGGGACGGCCACGGGATCCCGTCGAGCCAGCAGCGCGGCGAGGGTCTCGCGTCGCGGATGGGGGCTGAGCGCCCTGGTAACGTCCCCGTACGATCGTTCAGAGAGTCGCGTTGGACCGGTAGGCATGACTGTAGGCTGCGACCCGGTGGGGGTAAGAATGGTGCCAAATCTTTTAGGGACCGAGTAAGCCTGTACTAGGCGGTAATAATCGGTTCCTGTGGACGGCGATCCGTCCCGTCCGGGCACTACCGGGGATCACGGGGGCCCTAAGGTCCCTCTAATCCAAGGGGAGCACCGGTCGCCGTCGGTCGGCCTACGCCAGCGGCGTCCGCTCGACGACGGTCCCGTCGTAGGTGGGGTACTGCTCGACGATCTCGCCGTCGTCGACGTCGCCCTCGGCGACCATCTCCTCCAGCAGCCACCACGCGAGCTCGACGTGGTTCGACTTGACGGTGTAGTACGACTCCGGGACGCCCAGCTCCCGGAGGCGGGCCTCCGTCGTCCGGGTCTTGCCGTAGACGATCGTCCCGTCGTCGGTGATCTCGTCGAACTCCCGGCGGACGTTCCGGGCCATCCGCTTGAGCCGCGAGCGGTGCTGGGCGGCGTCCTTGAACACGCTCGTGCAGAAGTAGACCCGCTCGTGGTCGCCCATCGTCTCGAGGATCTCGTGGCTCCCCTCGACGGCCGACATGTGGCCCTCGCGGAGCTCGAAGCCCTCCCGCTGCATCCGCTCGTAGTTGCCCTGGCTCATCTCGAACTCGTTGACGTTGCAGAACTCGGCGGCGCCCTCGTCGAGGAACGCCAGGAACTCCGGTTCGGCGCGGATGCCGGGGATCTCGAACGCGGGCGTGATGCCCTCCTCGCGGGCGACGTAGAGGATGTCCTCCCACTCGGTCCCGTGTAGGTCGCCCCACTGCTCGAACGGTGGGTGGAACCGTATCTCGTCGAGGCCGGCGTCAGCGAGCCGGCGCATGTTCTCGCGACCACCGGTGATCCCCGTGTACAGGTGGGTGTGGTGGTCCGGGCCGAACTCATCCTTGAGCAGTGAGAGGTACCGGCAGGTCCGCTCCATGACCTCCTGGGGCTCGCCGCCGGTGATCGAGGTCCCCAGCGCGTCCATCCGACGCGCCTCCTCGACCACGTCCGCGTCGGATTCGATGGGTCGCTCGTTCGCGTACGCCTGGGCGACGTTCTTCCGGTTCTCGCCCAGCGGGCAGTAGAAGCAGTCGCGCTGGTCGCAGTAGCCGTAGACGAAGAGGACCATCTTGCCCCCGAGCGCGCACTGTTCACAGCCCTTCGAGATCATCTCGTACCCGCGTTTCGCCGTCGAGCGCCAAAAGTCGTGCGTTGTCCCGGCGGCGCCTCCGGGGCGCTCGTGGCCGTCCCACGGCGGCCCTGCCTGTGTGCCGGCTGGCGGTGAGCCGGCGCGGATCGTTCACTCAGCCG
>SLIW01000369.1 GCA_007135435.1 Natronomonas sp. | reverse complement strand
TGGATGGCGAGTGGCGTGTCGGGGAGTGGCTGGTCGTGGTCGCGAACGATCGCCGTCGCGGCATATCCTGCGGCTGACGAAACGTTCAAGGCGTGGTAATTGGTAACCCGACACAACGAGACGGAGGTGATCCCGGACCGAGACACACTCACGGCGAACGACACGACGGACGCGGCGTCGCCGCGCGGAACGGCGACGAAGACGATCGTCGGACGGGCCCGCCTGTTCGACACTGCCAACTCGATCTCCCCCCACCTCCACGATTCCCAGCCCGGCGGCCAGCTCTCGTCACTGGTATTCGGGCGACCGCTGTACTGCCGGGCGATCGACGCGAAATCGACGCGCACTGGGCGGTTCACCCGTCCTGGCCAGGTTCGATCCACATGGGATCGCTCGCCGGCACGGACGTGCGGACCGGGTTGTTGTCCAGGTACGCCCGACATACATTTACGTACGAGGCGGTAGAGCCGAGTAGCGAACCAACGGGCCACCATGACCTCGTCGACCCCCTCAGTCGCCCGGGACGTCCTGGTCGCGCCGTCCGCGGGACCGGGCCCCGGCGTGCTGGTGCTCCACTCCGGGCGGGGACTGACCCCGTTCGTCGAGCGGCTGTGCCACCGGCTGGCCCGGACGGGCTTCGTCGCGTACGCGCCCGACCTCTTCGACGGCGAGACGCCGACGACGACCACGGAGGCCCAGGAAGTCAAGGAGGCGGTCGACGAGGAGCGGCTCGTCCGGCAGCTCGAGGACGCCGCGGGGTTCCTGTGCCGCTACGACGACGTGAGCCGACCGGAGATCGGCGTCCTCGCCATCGGCTACGGCGCGGAGGTCGCCTGCGCGGCCGCCCCGTGGCTGTCCGCGGACTGTGCGGCACTCACCATCTTCTACGGCTACCGCGACTGCGAGTGGGCCGACGTCGACCTCGACGTCCTGGGCCACTTCGCCCAGCTCGACCACGTCTACTCCCCCTCGCGCGTCGAGGACATCCGCGAGACCTTCCGGGGCGCGGCCATCGACCACGACCTCTTCGTCTACCCGGGGACGGAGCCCTCGTTCTTCGAGGAGGACGAGACCGCCCGGTACGACCCCGAGGCGGCACGGCTGTCCTGGGAGCGGACGACCCACTACCTCGAGTCGCGCATCTGAGTCGAGTGGCCATCCCGCTCGGGTGTGGGATCGCCGTCACACACATCGGCGACGTCGACACCGGTGAGGTCGACACCAGTGAGGTCGACACCGGTGAGGTCCACGCCAGCGACGTCGCGAACCGGAGGAGGTTTCTCACCCCCGGGCGACCCCCGAGGTACCATGCACTCGTGGGAAGTCGTCTGCGTCGACCGCGACCCGGACCGGGAGTTCGACGACTGTCGGGCCATCGAGGAGGTCGGGTTCCTCGCGCCCTCGCTCAGAGAGGAGTCGGCGAACACCGTCGCGGCGCGCATCCACCAGGACCACAGCAACTTCCACATCACCGTCGACGGCGAGCAGGTACAGCTCGAAGCACAGCGCGACCCGGACGTGTTCTTCTACCCCCGGACGCTGGAGGAGGACTCCCCGGACGACCCCCTGCTCGCGTTGCCCCCGTGCAACCGGTACGAGCGCGACCAGAAGTTCGCCGGGAAGCGGTGAGATCGCGGTCGTTGTCCCACGCGCCGATACCACCAACGGTGCCCTCCCGATGCGATCGCTCCCACTGACGACCGATCCAAGGGTTCAGTCCGACCCGAACCGGTCGAGGCCGGACTGCTCGTGGCCGAGCGGCTCGATGACCGACGGGTCGTCGTTGGAGGGGTCGTTGACGCGCGTGGAGATCTCGTACGCCTCGAGGTCGTCCTCCGGGTAGGGGCGACACAGCTCGGCCCGCTCGTCGGGATCGCCCGCGAGCCACGCCGACTCCGTACCGCCGGGGAGGACGACGGGCATCCGGTCGTGGATGGGCGCCACCAGATCGTTCGGCTCCGTCGTCAGGATGGTCACACACGGCACCGTCCGGTCGTCGCCCTCCCACACCTCCCACAGTCCCGCCATGGCGAACGCTGGGTCGTCCCGACGGTGGACGCGGTAGGGCTGCTTCGGGCCACCGGACCGCGCCTGCCACTCGTAGAACCCCGACGAGAGGACGACACAGGGCCGGGACTCCCAGGCGTCGGCGAACGGCCGCTTCTCGTGGGCGGTCTCCGAGCGGGCGTTGATGAGGCCGTCGCCGGGGCCGTCGGCCCAGGGCGGGACCAGTCCCCAGCGGAGCTGGTCGATCTCGTCGCGCGCCTCGTTCGTGACGACCTCGAGCGGCTGGCCCGGGGCGATGTTGTACCGCGGCTCGTAGCCGCCGTCGGTGACGATCTCCGCGCCGAAGGCGTCCTCGAGCGCCCCCGGCGGCGCGAACAGCGAATTCCGCCCACACATACCTGCGGGGACGTGACGGCGGGCCATAAGGGGTGGGTCCGGCGGCACAGTGGTGTTTAATTACGCGAGAACCGTCGCAGAAGGACTTGAGAGGCCCGCTGAAAGCCCCGGCCGGCTGAACTCCCGCGGCTCACGGCTCACTCCGTTCGCGTCGCGCTACCGCTCGCACCTCGCTACCGGTCGCTCCTGCGGTGCTTATTCCGGAAGACTCGCTCCGCTCGTCTTCCGACGTTCGCCTCGCTCGTCTCGCGGCTTTGCCGCTCGACTGGCCGAG
>SLIW01000295.1 GCA_007135435.1 Natronomonas sp. | reverse complement strand
TTCCTGGGCCGTATTTCGTCGACAGACGAGGTGGCCGAAGCCACCTTGGCAGGCGCGGGTCAGGATGCACCGGACTCCGTCACCATCGATGCAATCGGTCCGGGAGGGTGGGGTGAACGCGTCGCTGTCATCGTCTCGGACGCATCGATGCAGGATGAGGACCACCCTGGCCTGTTCAAGCTCACCGTCCGATACTGGGCGGATCCTGAGGATGCCGAGGCAGCCGTAGACGGCGACGCCGACCCCGACAACGAGGACGTCAACGTCCCCGATCCGGACCTCGAGGAGGTGTACGACGACCTCTCGATGACCAAACGCGACAGCAATTACATCGAGAAGCAAGTGAGCGGCACGTCGGCCCTTATCGAGGTCACAGTCGAGGAGGAGGGCGTCCGTCCCGAGAACCTCGTCGATGCCGACGGCATTCCGGACGAACCGACGTGGCTCGAGGGAAGCTTCGATGGGGACGAGACCGTGGAGCCCGAGGATTATTCAGGGGACGATCAAATCGATCCCGAGGAGCGAACGGGTTACGAGGGATTCAAACAGATTCCCGAGATCTCGATCATGTGCGTCCCGGATGCAGAGCGTGGCGATGCGCTCACCGAGGACTTGATCGACCACTGCGAGAACATGGACGATCGCTTCGCGATCATCCACGCGGGCCAATCCGACACGAACCTCCAGGATCTCAGACCGCCACGGGATACCGACATGGCCGCGATCTACTATCCCTGGGTCAAGGCCAGGAACCCGGATACCGGTATCGTCGAGGAAATCCCGCCTGGGGGGCACATCGCGGGGATCTATGCGCGCTCGGATGCCACCCATGGGGTCCACAAGGCACCGGCCAACGAGGTGATCCGCGGGATATCCGATATCCAGCGTCCCGTCACGGATGGCGAGCAGGAGGTGCTCAACCCACGAGGCGTCAACTGCATCCGGAGCTTCCGCGGTCGGGGTATCCGAGTGTGGGGAGCGCGGACGTGTTCGAGCAACCCGAACTGGAAGTACGTCAACGTCCGTCGACTCTTTCTGTTCCTCCGCGGGTCGATCGAACAGGGCACCCAGTGGGTCGTCTTCGAGCCGAACAACGAGGAGCTATGGGCGCGAGTCGAGCAAACGATCAAGAACTTCCTCACCGACGTCTGGGAGGACGGCGCGCTCATGGGCACGACCCCCGACGAGGCGTTCTTCGTCAAGTGCGACCGGACGACGATGACCCAGAGCGACATCGAGAACGGCCGGCTCATCTGCGAGATCGGCGTCGCACCGACGCGACCGGCCGAGTTCGTCGTCTTCCGCATCTCCCAGTGGACGGGGGATGCGAGCTAACCGGAGGGCTGGATCATGGCAGACAGACACGGACCATACCGCAACGCCCGCTACCTGCTCGAGTTCGACGACATCGTCAAGGCCGGATTCAGCAGCGTCACCATCCCCGAAAACTCGACCGAAGCCGTCGAGTATCGCGAAGGGAATGACCCCCCGACGATGCGCAAGCTCTGGGGACTCAACGACTTCGGCACCCTGACGCTCGAATCGGGCGTCACCGACGACTCGATCGAGCTCTTCGAGTGGCGACAACAGGTCGAACGGGGCGACCTGGACGATGCCAGACAGGACATCGCCATCGTCGTCCTCGACGAAGAGGGCAATCCCGGTCCACGCTGGGAGTTCCGACGCGCCTGGCCGACCAACTACGACGCGCCGGAACTCGACGCCACCGGCGCCGAGGTCGCCGTCGAGAGCCTCGAGATCGAACACGAAGGGATGGAACGGGTCGAATGAGCGGGGACGTGCTCCAGACGGAGTTCGAGTTCACGCTCCCCCAGGGGTACGTCGACGACGAGGGGACCCTGCACCGGGAGGGCGTGATGCGTCTAGCGACCGCCGCAGACGAGATCAAGCCGCTGAAGGATCCAAGGGTGCAGGCAAACAGCGCGTATCTGACCGTCATATTGCTCGCACGGGTCATCACCCGTCTCGGGACCCTGGAGAGCGTCAACCCGCACATCGTCGAGAATCTCTACGTCTCCGACCTCGAGTACCTGCAGAACCTGTACGAGCAGGTGAACGTCGGTGGCGCTGACGTCGTCGATACGACCTGTCCCGAGTGTGACGAGGAATTCTCGCTGGAGCTCCATCCGGGAGGCGAGGTGATCGTGGGCGCACCGGCAGAGTGATGACCGGCTATCCGACAGACCAGTTGTTCGAGGAGGTCGCGTTCATCGCCTATCACTTCAACTGGGACCACGACACGATCCTCGAGATGCCCCACTGGGAGCGGCGGCGGTGGTGCGAAGAAATCAGCCGGATCAACGAGCAGATGAACGAGGCTGCCGAACCATGAGGTCGATCGGTGTTAACGGGTCGATGGGGGACCTCGCTCGGGCGGACCAGGTGCACCTGGCGGGTGGCTGACGGATGGTAAGTCCACCCGATATCGATGGTCGACGCCGGGCCCAGCTGCGGGCGCACCTCGCATCGATCGCCCCGTACTATACCGACGACTGGAACGCCGATGGGGACGATCCCGGATCGACCGTCCTCACCATTTACGCCGAGTTCGTCGAAGAGATCGTCTCCCGGCTCGATCGCGTCCCCGAAAAACAGTTCGTCGCGTTCCTCGACTCGCTCGGGTTCAGCAGGCGCCCACCGCAAGCGGCTCGCGTACCCCTGG